>NZ_LZGO01000040.1:0-3989 GCF_001690235.1 Gilliamella sp. wkB292 | reverse complement strand
GGTCTTTTTTCTGAGTGGGGTTATATGCTATATTACACTAATGCTAACTTTTATTGGTATTATTGGACTAACGACAAATACTCCCATGGTGACTACTGGTATTATGCGCACGGCGACTACGGACTTATTCATTGGGTAACGCCTGCAGGTTTGTACTACGGGATTTGTGCTTCAGAACTCAAACCTTAGTTCTTATTTTGGGGGGGAGAGTAAAATAGCGTAGATTTTCCAAAACTTTATGATGTCGAAACTTAACCCATTCGCCTCGATTGAGGCGAATGGGTTGTGTGTTTATCGCAAGAAAGTTGAGTAGCGGGGATAGAAGGTCCTAAATTCCGCTTAAAAATTATTAAATGATCAAAACCACGATTTTAAAGACTAAAATAAATTTTTTAGGAAAAATAATCTTAATTTTAAAGATTTATAATGGAAATATATTCATTTAAAAAAGTAACTAACTGATTATATTTTAGATATTTCTTACAAACGTTAACGTTATTGAGTGAAAAAAGTGTTGCATTGTGTTTCTTCAGTTATTTTACTTTTTACATCGTTTTAGATGAACGACTAAAAATCAACCTAAATCAATAAAATTAATCAATTAATCAAATGATTAATTGATATGGTTGTCACATGGGTATTATAATTTTCTACAGATCAAAACGATAATTTAAATTTGTTAAAGTTAAGATCACAAAATACATTTTCCACAGAATTCTATTTTTACACGAAGATAAGTAAAATATCACGAGCTTTCGTGCGATCGTTTTTCCTATTCTTGCGTCAATCTTTTTATCAAACCAAATTATCCTGACAGATCTTTTTAGTGCTATTGCTTGTTTTTTGCTTGTAACTTCCTATTTTAGCCAAGCGTTAACGTCTAGAACATCAAATTAATTCTTAAATTATGGATAGTACATAAGAGGTAATAAAGGCTAAGCTGCTAATGTAAAATTGCTGCGGAAAGGGTAACCCGAACCGACAGAGTTAGTTAGCAAAAATGGATGGTGCGAGTAATTTGGGGAAGATCACATAAACCTCTCTTTACTCGGGCGTTTTCACCGAAAAGAAAACGTTACAAAACAAGCAACGTACGAAATTTCAATCCATCTAAATTCCATAAAATCTATTCAGAACTTTAATAAACAAGCGGATGATATATTTTCGAATAGAAAATAATCCGTTATATTTCAAAGATATCTAGCTATTTAAAGGCTATGAGAGTTTATCATTTATATTGTTCTTTACATTTCTTTACAAATAATCCGGTTGAATGAGTGGCTTTTTTTTATCATAACCTTATAATTCCAAAAATTAAGCTTATTTAAGCTTTATTTAAGTTTCATTTAAGTTCATTAAGCTTAAATTATGACCATTTAACATAAAAAAATAAAATAAAATAACGGATTAGTTTACTAATGGAGCACCATGAAATATAATTATAGCCCCCGGCGATGGGAAAACAATGTTTTAAAAACTCACCAATCTCTCTTTAGGTTGAAGCTTAATTCAATTCTGACTTCTACTCTTAACTTATTTCATCAAAGCAAGGTAACTCGCCATCGTTTTTTAGCAGTCAGTGTAAGTAAAAGATGCACATTTAGTTTAGCGTTATGCTATCGCTTACTTAAAGCGATAAATTTAAGGTTAATCTTACGTCCAACATTGATTTATACGCAAACTCAAGCATCAGGTCAATTATCTAAACTGGCTTTAGCATCGATGCCATGGTTATTATTGCTGTATGCCACTACCACTCAAGCGTTATCGGTGACTACGGTACATGTCATTCATGGTAGTGAACCCTATTTAACTTTTGATAATGGGGTAACTAAAGTCACCACGACTGAGGGGCTGTTAGGTATTACTTTATCCGACGGTACACAATACACACCTTCAACCAACCCTTCAACTGTAACACCAATCGTCTTACCTGATGCAGATCAGAGTTTTGCTGATATAGGGATGTTGGTTCCTACTGATACTAATTCCATCGATTTAAATACTCTTATTGATTCAAATTATAATTATTGGGGAGATGATGATGGTGATTCTGATGTTACAGCTACAGGCAGTCTAAGTTTGTCTATTGTTGATAAAGATAATAGAACTGTATCACGAAATACTGTACCAATGTATTGTAACGCGCCTTATAAAGCTACATTAACTAGTACCGAAAGCACATTGACCACTCGTTATGGCTTTCCTAATAGCATTAAGTTCGATGCAGGTAATGTTAGCTATTATTTTAATCCTAAAGAATCACCAGGGGTTTGTTTTGCTAAACCGAGTAATTTGGTATATAACATAGGTATCTATGCAGGTCCCGAAAATATCTGGCATTATAATAAAGGTTTCCTAACTCAAACAGCTACACCATCATCTTATAGTTCAAATTTCCCGACTACTGGAGCTAATGGTTTGTTCTTTGATTTAGATATTAGCAATACTGATCAGGCATTAACTTGGGAGCCGGTTTCTCATAGTGGAATTACAGCGACGATGACTAATTCAACAAAAACTAGTGTTCGCGTTACCTTAACTGGCCCTGCTGCAACCTCATCACAATGGAATTCTCGAGTGCCGGATAAAATAGCTAAACCATCTTTACCCCAGACATTCGAGTTAGTTGGTCGTGACAGTAGTGGTAACGCTGTCGCTAAATATGGATTTGAATTAAAGCAGTGGTTTGTTAATCGTGGAACCGTTATGGGAAATTACAACGACCAACTATCTTGGTGTAAAAATATAGGTTATGAACTTCCTAATGTAAGGGATTTAACCAATGCTGTTTATCCATATGACGATATAATTAGTGCTACACCTGTATCATCGGGTAATTATTTCCAACGTCACATCGGGGCTGGTCTTTTTTCTGAGTGGGGTTATATGCTATATTACACTAATGCTAACTTTTATTGGTATTATTGGACTAACGACAAATACTCCCATGGTGACTACTGGTATTATGCGCACGGCGACTACGGACTTATTCATTGGGTAACGCCTGCAGGTTTGTACTACGGGATTTGTGCTTCAGAACTCAAACCTTAGTTCTTATTTTGGGGGGGAGAGTAAAATAGCGTAGATTTTCCAAAACTTTATGATGTCGAAACTTAACCCATTCGCCTCGATTGAGGCGAATGGGTTGTGTGTTTATCGCAAGAAAGTTGAGTAGCGGGGATAGAAGGTCCTAAATTCCGCTTAAAAATTATTAAATGATCAAAACCACGATTTTAAAGACTAAAATAAATTTTTTAGGAAAAATAATCTTAATTTTAAAGATTTATAATGGAAATATATTCATTTAAAAAAGTAACTAACTGATTATATTTTAGATATTTCTTACAAACGTTAACGTTATTGAGTGAAAAAAGTGTTGCATTGTGTTTCTTCAGTTATTTTACTTTTTACATCGTTTTAGATGAACGACTAAAAATCAACCTAAATCAATAAAATTAATCAATTAATCAAATGATTAATTGATATGGTTGTCACATGGGTATTATAATTTTCTACAGATCAAAACGATAATTTAAATTTGTTAAAGTTAAGATCACAAAATACATTTTCCACAGAATTCTATTTTTACACGAAGATAAGTAAAATATCACGAGCTTTCGTGCGATCGTTTTTCCTATTCTTGCGTCAATCTTTTTATCAAACCAAATTATCCTGACAGATCTTTTTAGTGCTATTGCTTGTTTTTTGCTTGTAACTTCCTATTTTAGCCAAGCGTTAACGTCTAGAACATCAAATTAATTCTTAAATTATGGATAGTACATAAGAGGTAATAAAGGCTAAGCTGCTAATGTAAAATTGCTGCGGAAAGGGTAACCCGAACCGACAGAGTTAGTTAGCAAAAATGGATGGTGCGAGTAATTTGGGGAAGATCACATAAACCTCTCTTTACTCGGGCGTTTTCACCGAAAAGAAAACGTTACAAAACAAGCAACGTACGAAATTTCAATCCATCTAAATTCCATAAA
>NZ_LZGO01000039.1:0-12929 GCF_001690235.1 Gilliamella sp. wkB292 | reverse complement strand
AAGGATTTTCCCATTTCTGGTAAGCTAATGGATATACACTTGAGGTACATTTTTTTTTAAAGTCTGAATAGTTAGATCTATTTAATGTAGCTTTAATATAAAATAAAGTTAATCGCGACTTCATTCCTAGAATTCCTTAATGAGATAACAAACAAAAAATGGGGATTTTTAAGTCATTGTTATAAATGTTTAAATGATAAAAAATAATAATGTATTATTTCATCTTGTGATAATAAGTAAAGCCAATAATATAACAGTTTTTTTAATTTATGGCTTTACACTTAATATATAAAATAACTTACTCACCAATCGATAATCTTACATAATAATTGATAGAACACATTTTTATATTATAAAACAGAATATTAATAAATATTTAAATTATATAGCTAAAATTACTAACTAAAATTATAACAATAAGTTTTAAACTTTTTAATGACTTCATCTAGATAAGGGTAAGATACCATAATTTGTGTTAGTCCTGCACTCCTAGCCAATGTTCTGTTGCTCGGTATGATTCTAACATCTGCATAATAAGCAAAGTTAATATATGTATTTTTAATATTTACTAGCTCTCGGGAAAATAAGCAGAGTAACTATACGTCTGGGGTATCACTATCGAGGTTAAAATCATCACCATAATTTAAAAACGTTACAATTAATTAATTTATTATAGTGCATAATTCATCTGTTTCGATACTTTAATCTGTTATTTTTAATATTAAATAATGCCTCGCTAGCCTTATTGAATTAGAAATTCGCGGAAATAGATATCTACTAAAAAAATCAAAAATACCAATATTTATTACACCATCTACTTTAATTAAATATTTAGTTCTGACATCGATTTCTAATTGCTTGAAACAGTGAATCTGCCATATGTTCTCCAGACATAAAAATCCCGCCGAAGCGGGTTGTGATCTAGGTTAGATTTTATCTAATATTAATTTATGTAGTCGATATTTAATTGATTTCAGGCTTAAGGTTTAGATTAATATTCAGTTATTTCTTATTTTCATAAGTAAATAATTAAAATTTACTCTATTATTCTTTCGCATATTATTTCTGTTTTCTCTTTGTTGTTGTTAGCTTCATTAACTTCATCCCTGCTTTCATAAATTATTTTCATTTTAAATTTATCAGAAGATATATATTCAATAGAATTATTGTTTTTAGTGGTTATGCCAAAAGCTGACTTGGCGATCGATGATTTCCCGCTAAAATTACTTAGATTAAAAGGATTAACTTTTTTATCACTTTCTATCCAAAACTGATTATCTTTAATATAAAACCTTACTAAGGTTTTATTTGTCGATTTTTTAGGCGAAGATTCAAAATCCTGAAAAAGACCATTTTCCCATTTTGCTTTGTATCTATCAAATGTACATCCCCAATCCCCTACAAGCATTTCCTCTGTAACTTTTTTTTCACCGCAACCGAATAAAGCAAGGCTTACTAGGCTAATTAATATAAATCTTTTCATATCATCTCCTTAATTTTTTAAATAATGGTATGTTATTTAATGGGTTGGGGCAATAAAAAACCCGCATAAGCGGGTTGGATGTATTGATTATATATATTATCTTGGATCTAATGCTATTTTTTTTGTGTTTATATCAAGCTCTTCTAGTTCTTCGTCCCATAGATTGTTATCTTTAAGTTTTTGCTTTATTGCTAAATAATAAGGATCGTTATGAAGAACATTTGACGTTGTAGCAGAAAAAGCTTTATCAGCTGAACATGCAGATAATAATCCCTTAATTTCATTACGGGCTTTATAATCTATAGTGCCATGATATAAACATTCTAATGTTTCCTTAACGAAATTGCACAAATTGAATCTAGAATCAATTAATCTTTCTTTATCGTTCAAGTTAAGGACATTAATTGTTAACTGCCCCATGTTTGAATTAGATTTAGGATATAATCTAGCTGCCTCCACACATAGATGCTCTTTGGGTTCGTCTTTGCAAGGATTAATGATTGGCTCTTTTCCTGTATCGTGGTTCCCTTTGTTACCATTGCATTTTTTACAAGATGGTAATAAATTATCCCAACATACTACTTCTGATTTATAAAGACTTTTAGGATGAAAGTGTTCAACCTCCATATAGGAATCTTCTACTTGTAATTCAGTTTCACAATAAGCACATTTATAGTTAGACAGCTTGAGTAAAGCTTCTTTTATTTTTTCTTTATTCCAAACAGAAGCGCCTGTATTTATAAATTACTCAGTCAATTGTTTGACTTTGTCATCTGATAAATACGCTGGGCACGGCGTTCTGTTTAACTTTATCATTTGCTTCGCCCGTTAAGCATATCTAATTGGAAGCGAGACAATGCAAGGTCAGTGCTACTTGGGTGTAGTTTTAATCTAAGTTCATCAAATATTCTGTTTGCATTTAAAACATCATTCGCATCTAAAGCTTTATCAAATTCTTTTTGCTTGCTTCTGAACCATTCTGTTCTTGTATCTCTCATACCCATTACATCAGTAAGGATTTCTTCAACAGTCCAACCTTTAAAGCCATATGGTGCAATATCTAAGGTTCTTTTTTCTAAATGACCATTTTCTCCAGACAAAGCTATAACTTCATTTGCCTCGGCGGTCTGGATAACGTGAGGACTATGAGTGCTGATGATAAATTGGGCGTTCGGAAATGTTTTTGTAAGAACGCTACAAACTTTACCTTGCCATTCAGGATGAAGATGTAACTCTATTTCATCGATTAGCACTACACCATCAAAATCTTTTACAAAAATGTCTGGGAAACGTATTTGAACTTCTCTAATAATACCCCATACAATAGATATGCACGTTTTAAATCCTGAGGATAAGTATTCATAAGGAATAATTCCTGTTGGAGTATTAATATAAATTTCCATATCTTGTTTAAGTGCAGAAAAGGAATAGGATTGATTTAAAATGCCGAATGCTTTTTTCGCTAATTCTATTGAATTTTTATCATTATCATTAGTATATGGTTTAGAAGATAATAATTCGTTTTTGATAAACCAATCTTTTGCATTCTCATTTGACACACCATCTAAATTACATAAATGGCGTTCTACTTGTTCATAAATATTTAAATTGTCTATCCATTTATGAGAGAATAACCTTTCAGTTTTTAAATATATTAGATAGGGTGAATTTTCCATATAGTGCTTATAAAGCTTTTCGTGATAAGCTGGAGTATTACCTTCATAATTCCTTGGTTCAAACGAGTCAACTAAGAATGTATACGCTTGGTTTTTATTAAAATCACATTCTATACAAATCCTCCCAATTTCAGTATTCACTTTCTTTCGTAAAATAGAAGTCGAACTTTTATTTAAACAATGAGCTATTGAATCCAAAATGTTAGTTTTACCAATACCATTTTCACCACAAATAATGTTCATTTTTGGGTCAAATTTCTCAATTGATAAGCTAGATATACCGCCAACATTTTCTATTTTGAGAGATTCAATTTTCATCGCATTATCCTGTTTATTTTTATCATCAGAATAATAACATAATATTTCAATAAGCTGATCATTAAATGATCTCTTAAAGCTGATGGATTTTTTCATATTATTTATATGCCAATAAAAGGTTAGTTATTTAACCCAACGGCCGAATCCGCATAAGCCATCGCTGAATCATAGTCATCTTGAGAAATAATTTCTTTATCATTAGCCGGAAATTCAGCTTCCATCGCTTCTTCAAATGCCGTCATTGACTTATTCCACGCATCAGTATCACTCATACCAAGATGAGCAACCGCCATGTATACGAACTCCTTAGCATGAAATTTATCACTATAATCAGCGTTTTCACTTTTCTTTTTCTTCTCAATCTCGCCGATTAAACCGTGCTTTAACAAAAGTTGAGCAAAAATAATTCTATCTTCAATTGGTAACAACCCCTCTATTTGTGTTAACTTATCATCAATGTCTCTCAGATACCCAGTAATAACAGAACAATCGTTCGCACAACATGCGCTTAGTACATTATCGGCAGTATCGACGACCAACTGTTCCGTAGCATTGTCATAAACACCAAATAGAATCGAAAAAGATTCAACTATTTGTTTGGGTGTTCCTATTTTTTTCATGTTCAGAAAAGAAGGAATAAATAAAAAGCTTCAGCTTTTAATATGTATAACTAACTGTCCTATATCTGTTATTGCTGGTTTCATATTATGATTTTTTTTAGTTGTGGTTGTTGGAATTACTGTTTTGGTCACACTGACTGCACTCGTATCCTCAATAGAGCATGTACAAAATATTATCGTCGATGATTTGTGTTGATATTTTAGATTTGCTATTAACGACAGATAAAACATTTACACTTTTAAGTGTCATGCTTTACTTCGTATATATTTTAGCTATAAAAAAACCGCTAACTCGGTTTAAGAGATTTAATTACTAATGTCTTTTAATAAAAGGCGATTCAGCATAGTGGGCTAACATAAATTTTTCAGTTTCATTATTTGTTATTTATATAACCGCTCATGTAGCGGTTTTTAATTGTAAATAATATTATGAAACATCTACCAAGATAATTCTTCTTTGTCGGCTTTATTGTTTTCTTCATACATCATTAGTATGTTGCTATAACTACACATATCTAAACCACTATTACAATAATCCTTAATCACCTGATCCATTATTTTTCTATTTTTAGCCTTAGTAGCTTTTTTAAATGCATTTAAATTCTCTTGCTCCATCATTCTCAAATTGGATGCTTGGCACATGTCTAGTTGTTCACAATAATCTTTTTTTACATTACCCTTAATATATTCGATAACTTCTTGCTTTTGAGCCTCTGAACCATCAAAGTCCATTGGATGAATAAATTTAGCTTGTGCAGCTGTAGAAAATAACATCGAAAGTAATACTATCTTTTTTAGCATAAAAAACTCCCTTTTTAACCTACCAATTTTTATTAATAATACTTTTTTTATATTGTTTTTAGAAGTTCAAAAATCAAAGTGGAATAAATTGCACTTCACAAAGTACAAAATAAAGCTTTTATTGAAGAATAACTCGTTTGATATCGGCCTTATCCAATTAATTTTAAGAACATTTTTACAATCAGTATTTAGTATACGATAGCTATTATTTAAAGGAAATAATGGTGACAAATGTTTAATGACATAACTTTCGAGGCAATGATTTATAACTCAAGAAAGGAGTTAATTAAAGCATCGAACACACGCAAAGGTGATTGAGTAAAAGAGATTAAGGGATAGAAAAAATCAAGGACCAAACATGACTAACAATACAAAAGAACATTAGCGAGATTTGACTGTAAACAAGCATACACAGAATACTTTTTAAAGTATCCTTACACTAGTTTTGCTGGCAAATAATTAACAGACACTATACCAAATTTTCACGACGACACTAAGAAACAAATAACAAACGGTACTAAAAATCGTTAAAGTTCGACTATTTTATGGGCTTTTAGTTTAGCATATAAAATGAATTGGATTGATGCTGTTCCTTATATTCCTCGTTATAGTGAGCCTAAAGTTCGTGTTAGATGGATAACGAAAGAAAAAGCAAATTTATTGATTCACAATTTACGGTTGCAATGGATGAAAGATGTTTGTTTTTTTGCGTTATTTACAGGTGCTCGTATGAATGAGATATTTACGCTGACATGGCATAATGTTGATTTTGTTAATCGTGTGGCTACCGTGACAAACGAAAATGCAAAATCGGGAAAAGCCAGAGCTTTATTACTTAATAATGATGCTATCGAATTAATAAGAAAGCTAAGATTTAGAAATAATTGTGAATATGTTTTTACTCGCTCAACTAACAGACGTGTTTACGATATTGATCGGAGAGACTTTAAACAAGCGTGCGAGCAATCAGGGATTGATAATTTTCATTTCCATGACTTGCGTCATACTTGGGCAAGTTGGCATGTACAAGCTGGCACACCACTTTATACACTAAAAAATCTTGGTGGATGGGAGACGTTAGAGATGGTCAACAAGTACGCCCATTTAAACGCCGATCATATGCTTGAATTTGCAAATAACGTCACATTTACGGCACAAAGGTCAATCGGCAACACTGAAATAAATGTAAGTAATGGTTAAATGCTTATATAAATCAAGGTGTTTAATGGTGGCCCCTACTGGACTTGAACCAGTGACCAATCGATTATGAGTCGACTGCTCTGACCAACTGAGCTAAGGGGCCATATTGAGAAGTGCTACTTAATTAGTAGGGTTGCGATTATAATAGAGTTATTTTTAATTTGCTACAATTAATTATTAAAATAGGTTGGGTTGCTTAATTATTAATCTTTAACTCGTAGCCATATCTATATTGATTAATAATTACAGATATTTTTTAATCTATTAACCTGATACAATAACTTTATAAATAATTATTCGTTGTTTTATTGGTTGAGGAAATATTATGTCTTTCAAAAAATGTTTACTTATTAGTGCAGCTATTTCAACCGCATTACTTTTAAATGCTTGTAGTAACTCTAACTATCAACTCACCTCTGCGGGTAGACAAGTCCAATTTATTGACACAAAACCTGCCGCTAGTTGTCAATTTGTTGGTAAAGCAGAAGGTCGTCGTAGCTCACTATTTTCTGGTTTAAAAACACACAGTGAGCTCATTCGCGATGCCGCTTCAGATTTAATGAATAAAGCTGCCGCTATGGGTGGAAATGTGATTTATAATGCCCAAGATGCATCATTGAATTATATATCAGAAGTCGCCCCGACAGATGCTGTCATGGTTGGTGAAGTTTTCCGCTGCAACAATTAAGCAAAATAAAAAAGGGAGCTTAGCGCTCCCTTTTTTGATAGAGTTTTAAATAATTATCCGTACTGTTTTTCAAAGTGCTTCATAAAATCGATTAAATAGTTAACGCCTTCAAGATCCATTGCATTATAGATTGAAGCCCTCATCCCACCAGCAATTCTGTGACCTTTAATTCCGATAATATTTGCTTGTGTTGCTTCGCTAACAAACTTTTTATCAAGATCGTCATTTGGTGATAAGAAGGTTACATTCATGATAGATCGATTAGAGATAGCCACGGTATTACGATAAAAATCGGATTGATCGATAAATTGGTAAAGTAATTGTGCCTTAGCTTGATTACGTTGCTCAATCGCTTTTAATCCACCTAAATTTTTAATCCATTTAAATACTAACCCAGACATGTACCAAGCGAATGTAGGTGGCGTATTAAACATTGAGTCATGATCCATTAATATTTTATAGTCTAAAACAGAAGGTAATACTTTTTGAGCATGACCAATTAGATCTTCACGAACAATTACAATCGTGATTCCTGAAGGACCAATATTTTTCTGTGCTCCCGCGTAAATAATGCCATAGCGATTTACATCAATTGGTTGAGATAAAATACAAGACGATAAATCAGCAACGACTGTTTTATCACCAAAATTAGGTTGTTCGAATATTTCTACTCCGTCAATGGTTTCATTAGGGCAATAATGAATATACGCACTATTATCACTTAATTGCCATTCGGACATCGGTTTGATTGAGGTTATACCTTGGTTTTTAATCACCACATTTTGTTCAATCACATTGCAGTATTTTGTTGCTTCTTTGGCGGCACACTGGCTCCAATAACCACTATTTATATAATCAGCACATATTTTATTACCAAGAATATTTAAAGGTACGGCTGCAAATTGTGCTCTTGCTCCACCTTGGCAAAAGAGAATTTTATAATTATTAGGTACGTTTAGAATATCACGAAGATCGTTGGTTGCTTCAATTGCACAAGCATCAAAATCCTTACCTCGATGACTTAACTCCATAACAGAAGCACCTGTATTATGCCAATCTAATAATTCAGTTTGAACTTGTTTTAAGACATCAGCAGGTAGTTTTGCAGGACCTGCACTAAAGTTATAACTTTTACTCATTGCAATTCACTTTAATCCTTTCAAAAAGAGTTCTATTTTTACACTGTCTTAAAAGATATACAATCATATTTTTAGTAAAAATATTTGTTTAATAAATAGGTTTTTATCAAAATGCCGACTTATCATCGGCAAATTATATAGGTAGATTTTGATAGAAAGTTATAATACTTGTTGTTTTGCGTTGTCTATGGCTATTTTAACTTGCTGTGGTGATACACCACCTTTGGCTAATCGCTTAGCTAAACATGATTCGAGTGAGAGGCTTTCATAAACATCTTGTTCAATAACCGAGCTGAATATTTTTAATTCATCCAAAGAGAGTTCTTCTAATGCTTTTTGTTTTGCTATTGCACTAATAACCGCTTCGCCGACAATGTGATGCGCTTCTCTAAATGGTATCCCTTTAGCCACCAAATAATCGGCAAGTTCAGTTGCATTAGAGTAACCTTGTTTTGCAGCTTGTCGACAAATAGCATAATTGACTTTTATATCTTCAAGCACTAATGCGGCCATATCTAGACACTCATGCCATGTGTCTAATGCATCAAATAAATGTTCTTTATCTTCTTGGAGATCCTTATTATAAGCAAGAGGTAAGCCTTTAAAGGTTATCATTGCCCCAGTTAGTGCGCCAGCGACTCGCCCTACTTTACCTCGAATAAGTTCTAATGCATCAGGATTCTTTTTTTGTGGCATTAATGATGAACCCGAGGTTACACGATCAGACAATTCAATAAAATTGGCTTCACCGCTATTGAAAATGATTAGATCTTCAGCAAATCGAGATAAATGAACCATACTAATTGACGCATTGTTCAATAGCTCCAAAATATGATCACGATCAGAAACAGAATCTAAACTATTATTGGTCGCGCAAGAAAATCCTAACCAATGAGCTAACTCATCACGATCCATTGGATAGGCGGTGCCAGCAAGCGCACCACTACCTAAAGGACAGACATCTAAACGTTTTAACGTATCTTGTAAACGACTTTCATCACGTGTTAGCATTTCATAATACGCTAAGCACCAATGAGCAAACGTAACAGGTTGTGCACGTTGTAGATGAGTGTAGCCAGGCATAACCGCTTCTTGATGTTGCTCGGCTGTAAGCACTAAGCGTTTTCTAAGTTCATTGATAGCAGTAATAAGGTGAGCGATTTCATCTTTACACCATAATTTTAGATCGGTTGTTGATTGATCGTTACGGCTACGTCCCGTATGTAATTTTTTACCTAAATCACCAACTTTGTCGATGAGTTTTTGCTCTACCCAACTGTGAATATCTTCCGCATCACTTTGTAGAATTTGTTGCGGGTTTTGTCGTACTGATTCTAATAATTCATTTAAAGCTTTTTCTAATTTTTTTTGTTCATCATAAGATAAAACGTCAACTGTCACCAATGCTTTAGACCATGCAATTGATCCAATGATATCCTGCTCTACAAGCCGATAGTCAAAGCGTAAAGAATCATTAAAATGTTTAAATCGTTGATCTGCTGCTTGGCTAAAACGCCCACCCCATAATGCCATAATTACCTCAAATATTATCTTTAAATCAATTATAAACGATTTAATTTAATCGCTTTTTTTATATATTAATTAATAATTCTATTAACACCATAAACAATATATACAGGACTTTGCCTGTATATATTATTAAGTTTTATCAAATTTAGTGATTAAAACTATTTTTTAGTTTTAGTCGCTGTCTTCGATTTGTTTGCTGTTGTTTTAGTATCAGCTTTTTTAGCTGGTTGTTTTTTCTTACCTTCATTTAATGCTCGAATGCGTGAAGATAATGAGAACAAGCGAATAAATCCACCTGCGTGACTGTGGTCGTATACTTCATCCTCACCAAAAGTCGCAAATTCTTCACTATATAAGCTATTAGGTGATTTTTTCTGAACTGCTGTAGCACTGCCTTTATAAAGTTTAACGACAACTTCACCTGTCATATCCTCAGCCAAAACATCGGCTGCCGCTTGAATTGAACGACGATATGGTGCAAACCAACGACCATCATAAACAACATAAGCCATTTCTAAACCTAATTGTTCACGCCATTTGAAGCTATCACGATCCAAAATTAACTGTTCTAAACCTCGTAATGCAGTCATCATAATTGTGCCGCCTGGGGTTTCATAACAACCACGAGATTTTATACCAACTAAACGGTTTTCAATAATATCAACACGGCCTACACCATGTTTAGCACCAATTTTATTTAAAGTCGCAACACAATTGTATGGCGATAATTTCTTGCCATTGACTGAAACCACTTCACCTTTTTCAATCCCAATGGTGACAAGTTCTGGTTTATTTGGTGCATCTTCTGGTGATACTGTCCACGCCCAACAATCTGCATTTGCTTGATTCCATGTACTTTCTAGTACACCACCCTCGGTAGAGATGTGCCAAGCATTTTCATCACGACTATAAATTTTTTCAACGGTTGCAGTTGTTGGAATTTTACGTACTTTTAAATAATCAATTAAAGCTTCGCGCGAACGTAAGTCCCATTCACGCCAAGGTGCAATAACTTTAAGTTGTGGAGCAAGTGCAGTATAAGTTGTTTCAAAGCGCACTTGGTCATTACCTTTACCTGTGGCACCATGACATAATGTATCAGCACCGACTTCTAATGCATATTCAACCTGAGCTTTAGCAATAATAGGACGAGCCATAGACGTGCCTAGGTAGTATGTACCTTCATATAAAGCACCTGTTTTTAACACAGGGTAAACATAATCTTTAACAAATTCTTCTCGCAAATCAACAACTTTACAAGCTACTGCCCCAGATGCTTTAGCTTTTTTCTCAACATCTTTTAGCTCTTTAGGATCTTGACCAACATTAGCGACTAGAGCGTAAACTTCACAACCGCCATAATTTTCTTTTAACCAAGGAATAATTGCTGATGTATCTAAACCACCTGAATAGGCTAAAACAACCTTTTTTGTTCCACTCTTTTTCATGTTATACCCTTTCTTAATTAACTTACGACAAATAAATGAGTTAAAGACGTTTGTTACTTACTGTAAATATAAATGACCAGTTTAATATACTGTCTGAATTATATTTAAGCAATAATTCTTGTCCCTGTTATTCCTGATTTTCCATTAAATAAATCAATCAGTTTATCTGCTTCTTTCCAACTGGCTATATCGATAGGTCTACCTAATGCTTTAGCCGCTTCAAAAGCTGAATTTACTTTTACTACCATGCCATCGGTAATCACCCCACTAGCAATTAAATTATCGGCATTTGATTGAGTTAATGATGCTATTAATTGCTTGTTCCCATCTAAAACACCAACTACATCAGAAAGTAAAATCAAATCGGCATCTAAAGTTTTTGCCAGTGCAACAGCTGCGTGATCGGCATTAACATTCATCATTTTACCCTCTTGAGTTATACCAATAGAACTCATAATGGGTAGATAACCTGAATTAAGTAGTAAATTTACTAAACTAGGATCGCCACTGCTAGCTTCCCCAACATAACCCAATTCTTCTGATATCTGTTTAACTTCAACACTATTACCATCTGCTAAACAGAGCCCAACGCTTGGAATCGCTAATTTTTTTGCTTCAGATAACAAGGTAGTATTAGCACTGCCTGCTAAGCTTCCAACAATAACATCAATTTGATCAGCGGGTGTAACACGTAATCCATTTCGGCGCACAACAGGTAAGGATAAACGGTCCATTAAAGAATCAACTACACTGCCCCCACCATGAACAATAACAAGTGGACGTTGAAAATTCTTCTTATATTTACTAATCACATCAAATAGATTACTTAATGCATCTTTATTATCGAGTAACACTCCACCAAGTTTAATAATTAATGGTTTCATTTTCATTTCCTATTGATTCAAATTAAGTTAATCATTTTATAATTGAATAGGTTGCAAATTGTTAATAAGCTTGTCGCTGAATTTACTTCACCTAAAGTAATGAAGTTGTTTCTTCAAAACCAAATCGAATATTCATACATTGTACCGCTTGCGCTGCTGCACCTTTCAATAAATTATCTTCAACCGCAATCAAAATAAGATGTCGTCCTTTTAAAGCAAATCCAATATCACAAAATGGCAAACCCACTACAGATTTTAAGGCAGGCCAATCTTTTTGATAAATTCTGACTAAAGGTTTATTGTGATAATATTTATTTAAAGCTGCCAAAATATCATCTGATGTAACACCCTCTTTTACAAGGCAAGTAATGGTGGCATGAATACCTTGTTTAAAACTACCAAGATGGGGAGTAAAAATAACGTCTTGCCTTAAATGTGTGGCAATTTCAGGTTGATGTCGATGTGTAAATAATCCATAAGCATGCAAGCTCACTTCACAAAATAGATTATTTAGTGAAGGTTTACGACCTGCACCACTAACGCCACTCACTGCATTGATAACAGGCCATTGCGTTTTATCTAGCAGATCTTCCTCAATTAATGGTTTTAACGGTAATTGTGATGCGGTAGGATAACAACCAGGCACTGCAATTAATTGTGCTTGTTTAATCGCCTTATAATTCCATTCAGCTAAACCATATACTGCCTGTTCTAACCAGGTTTTATGTTGATGCTCAAAACCATAATATTGCTCATAAAAAGAAGTATCATTAACACGAAAAGCACCTGATAAATCAATAACTGTGCAACCTCGTTCTAAAAAATAAGGCACAATATTATGGCTAACGAGATGATCGGTTGCGAGAAACACAACATCAACCTGCTCGATAAGGGAAGAATAATCATTGGTTGCAATTAAGGGTAAATCAACAATACCTTTTAACTGAGGATATAAATCCCGATCTGAAATACATTTACCACCATCTTGGCTATTTTCAGAAACAGTTAAGGCGATAATATCGATATTAGGGTGCTTATTTAAATAATAAGCAAGTTTAGCACCTGCATAACCACTCGCTCCCACAATTATTGCTTTTAACATATTATTCCTTATTTATTATTTTTAATAATAGACATATAGT
>NZ_LZGO01000038.1:0-5565 GCF_001690235.1 Gilliamella sp. wkB292 | reverse complement strand
GTTGTAGAATTATAGCAACAAATATCCCATCATTTAAAGAAATACTAGAGTCGGATAATTATCTATTTGAAAATGAAAATGTTAATGCATTATCAAATAAAATAAAAGAATACATAGACAATCCATCTATAGGGTTTGTAAATAAGAAAAAAATTGATCAATATTCATTATCAAATGCTATGCGTAAACTAGACTTGGCATATTTTTCTAATAATCATAATTGCCTTGAATTTGAAAATGTAACTATTGAGGATAATTATAATGTCTAAATTGATAAGAAAAACTCGTAAACTAATAAAAAATCCTAAAGCTTTTGTTAAAGATTCATTTTTATTTAAGAAACTAAATCGTAAGAAAGACGTGTTACAAACTTCTAATGTAATTATTAAAAATTCTCCAGAAAACATAACACAAAAATCAAGTTCAATTGAGAATGTTATCCCTACAAAAACTCCAAATGAAATGGAGAAAAAGCTTAATTTACCTACTAAAATTACTCCAGAAAAAGTGAAACAGAATAATTTAAACACTATTGGATTATCAACCTTAATTGAAGATTTTATTACTCCGCACGAGCAAGATGTAGTACTGTTTAGCCTATTAGACAAAGCAGGGATAAATTATCATATTGTTCATACTGGTTGGAATCATATTATTAGAATAGCTGTACAAGATCTATTTGTAACAAACATTATTGAATTAATTAGGAGCAGTGAGAAATTTACAAAAAATGTATATATTGTAGAAGGGAACAATCGATATGATTTAGTTAGATTGTATTTTCATGATGATAAATATGTATATAAAAATACAATATTTCAATTTGATCCTTGGTATATGACTCCACACGGAATTATGACAAGAAATAAAAACTCCCAAATTCAATTTATACCAAAAGCTCATGTTAATCGAACGGTGCATTCATTTGCTCCAATAAGATTAGGAAAAGATATTCAACATATTGACAATATTCAATCAATGTTAAGACTAGATTCATTTCTTTTTGATGAATATGAAGGTCCAATTGATATAGTATATACTTGGGTAAGTGATAGTGATCCTGAATGGTTAAGAAAAAAAAGTTATTATTCTGGAGAAAGTATACAGAATCAAGATACACGTTTTATAGATTATGAACAACTAAGATATTCTCTACGTAGTGTTGCAGCGTATGCTAAATTTATAAGAAAGATATTTATAGTTACTGATCATCAAATACCTTATTGGTTAGATACAGACCACGACAAAATCGTAATGATTAACCATGATGACATATGTAATGATAAGACGTGCTTACCAGTATTTAATTCTGTAGCTATCGAATCTTGGATTCATAAAATAGAAGGATTATCGGATAATTTTATATATGCAAATGATGACTATTTTTTTGGCTCTCCTGTAAGCAAACAACATTTTATTCATCCTAATGGTGTAGCTAAGTTATTTCTTGAACCTATTCCTAATGCCTATGGTGAAGTTTTTGCAGATAGCGAGCCTACAACTCAGTTATCTCTATTCACGGCCCAATGTTTTTACGAAAAATTTAATAAGTGGCCTTCATTTTGGCCTCTGCATGCTCCAATGATTAAAAATATACATATTATTGAAAAAATGATTGATTTGTTTCAAAAACAAATAGATAAAACAAGTCGTTCTAGATTTAGAGAGACTGAAACAATTTCTCCTTTATATCTTATGTCATCCTATTTCGCTTATTCAGAAGGAAAGAGCGTTGTATCTTCAATTAGATATGAATATATTAGTTCTGATGATCCTAATTTAGACTCTAAATTATCTAACTTATCATTAAAAATTAAAGAAGGTAAATGTGAAGTATTTTGTCTAAATGATCATAGAACTATTACGGAAGAACAAATATCGAAAGTAGCGAGTTTTATGATGAAAGCATTTCCAATTGCCGCTGAATGGGAATTAGATAAATCCTTTTAATTGTATTGGTAATATTTATATAGTTTGACAATTAAATTATTTATGTCGCATCCTCCATTAGAAAAACGGATCGATGCCTTACGAAATGGTTCATATAACCGTTAATTTTAAATCCTTTATTTAATCTTATATTGTCTTGACAAGTGTTATGATAATCACTATAACACTTGTCAATTCCATACCTGCTAAACCTGAGTTTGTGAGATAGTTAAATGTTGCATCAAAAAGCGACCTATAATAAATTAGAATTACTTAGCCCAGCTAAAAATATTGAAATTGCCAAACAAGCTATAATGCATGGTGCTGATGCAGTATATATAGGTGGACCGAGTTTTGGTGCTAGACATAATGCTGGTAATTCAGTTAGTGATATTGCTCAATTAGTTGAATTTGCTCATCACTATTATGCAAAAGTTTTTGTGACTCTAAATACCATATTGCATGATAATGAACTTGAAGCTGCAAGACAGCTTATTTGGCAATTTTATGATGCAGGTGTCGATGCATTGATTGTGCAAGATATGGGCATATTGAATATGGATATTCCTCCGATTGATTTACATGCCAGCACTCAAATGGATATAAGAACACCTGAAAAAGCTAAATTTTTATCTGAAGTTGGGTTTTCGCAAATTGTACTTGCTCGAGAGTTAAATTTAATTGAAATTGCTAAAATTCATGAACAAATAGATGCAAAAATAGAATTTTTTATTCATGGTGCACTTTGTGTTGCATTTTCTGGGCAGTGTTATATTTCTCATGCTCAAACAGGGCGTAGTGCTAATCGTGGTGATTGTTCTCAAGCATGCCGATTACCTTTTACTTTAAAAGATGATAAAGGTCGAATTGTTGCTTACGAAAAACATCTTTTATCTATGAAAGATAATAATCAATCAAATAATTTACGAGAATTAATCAGCGCAGGGGTGCGATCATTCAAAATAGAAGGGCGTTATAAAGATCTAAGTTATGTAAAAAATATTACAGCGTTTTATCGTCAAAAATTAGACCAAATCTTATGTGAGTCTCCTGATTTATCACCTGAATCAAGCGGTAAGACTGAGTTCTTTTTTACTCCCGATCCGAATCGAACTTTCCATCGAGGTAGTACCGATTATTTTGTTCATGGTCGAAAACCGGATATAGGGGCTTTTGACTCACCAAAATTTATTGGCTTATCCATAGGTGAAATTACAAAAGTTACATCAAAAACGATAGAGATCAAAACAGATAAATTATTAACTAACGGTGATGGTTTGAATGTTTTAATCAAACGTGAAATTCATGGTTTTAGAGCTGATAAAGTAGAAAAAATTGCAGTTGGTCAATATCGAATTTTCCCGAATGAAATTCCTAAAGCGCTGTTTTCGGTGAAATTACCTTATTTAGTTAATCGAAATTTAGATCATATTTGGCAGCAAAATTTACTTAAACAATCAAGTGATCGGCGTATAGCTGTTTCATTTGAATTAAGTAATCAAGATGATGGTATTATACTTTCGGCTAAAAGCGAAGAGGGCGTTTGCGCCTCATTAGAGCTAAATAGCGTATTTGCTATTGCCGATCAACCTGATAAAGCAATTAACAATATTCGTGATAATCTTTCAAAACTTGGTCAAACTATCTATTATTTAATTGATTTTAAAATCAATTTATCAAAAGTCTATTTTATCCCCAGCAGCCAACTTAACCAATTTAGACGAGATATTATCGCAAAATTAACCACAGAACGACTAAAAAATTATTGTCGACAAAAGCGCAAACCTGAATTAATACCAAAGCCAATGTATCCTGAAAATCAGTTATCGTTTTTGGCCAATGTTTATAATCTTAAAGCGAGAGAATTTTACACTCAGCATGGGGTTGAATTAATTGAAAGTGCTTATGAAGCTCACCAAATTAAAGACGATGCACCATTAATGATAACTAAACATTGTTTACGTTTTGCATTTAATTTATGTCCTAAACAAGCTAAAGGTATACAAGGTGTTAAAACTAAAGTTACACCAATGAAGCTTATTCAAAATAATGAGGAATTACTGTTAAAATTTAATTGTAAAGCGTGTGAAATGCAAGTTTGGGGGAAAATAAAAAATCATATTCTAAAAATGCCATTACCAGGTAGTGAGGTCATTTTACTGACTGAAAATAGCTAAATTGTAAATTGGTTAATGATTTTTAACATTTTTAGCATTTAACTGTGCAAAACTTCTTAGTCAAGTTTAGTAAGGTAACAACAAAGCAGAAGTTCGTAATAACTATTAATATTTAACATAATATACATTATGCAAACTTTAACTTATTGATTGTTAACGGTATTTTATATTGATTGGTGATTTAACTAAAATAAAATTAGTGATAATTCAACGAGATTTACATTATTACCATTCTTAAAATCAAAGGGAAGTGATGACAATAAAACTAATATTGTTGTTTGAGAAGACATAGAAAGATTAGTAACGCTTATACTGATTATTTTTTACTCATCTAATTAACGTATTGATTTAGATCATGAATTAAATTTTATACACAGTGTTATTTACATTTTATGTGAATAATTGCACCGTATTGCTATTGTCAATCGCTTATAAGCGGATTTTCATTAAAACTGGCGGGGCTACTGCATTGTCACAACAACCATATAGACATCAGGGTTCGTTCTGTGATTCTGTTTTGATAAAAATTAGTAGCTCAGTGTTAAGAATGTCGGGCAATCCATCACTGTGGGGGCGTATAGAAAATCTATTTGGGTTACGTACTGTTGATAGTTGCGTTGATGTTTTCAATCAAATTTTGAATGATTTGAATTTGCCACAGTTTCCAAAATGCACAAAATTAATGTTTCGGAGTCCAAATGGTTCCAAAATTGAAAATTTTTCCGATAGAGCAATAATAAAAGAACTTCATATTACATCTAATCGTATGGTTGGTAATGGTAATGTTCAGGATTATTTAGCAGGTTTATCTACTCAAAATTATCGTTATAGTGTTCCTAGATTACATAGTAACGGTCAGTCGGTCAAAGCAAGGTAACGCTCATCTAATCTATCCTACGGTTTATAACAAATCTCACGAACTAGAATTACATAGTTTAACAAAAATAAAAAGCAAATTTGGTGAAAATTCAAATTAATTCAGTTGCTTAAATAGAATAATAGAGTATTGTAAACAAAATGGCGTAGTGAGATTTGAACAGAAATTGAAATCCCGATTTTTAAAACGAGAAAATTTACATTATTGGGGATTATCAGACTATACACGATTAAATGAATTACATAATGAATTTTTAAACTTAGATAAAAAGTTATCGGTGAGTGCTATGGATTTTGAAACGATTAGTGATCAGCTTATTAGACTGGGTGTTGTAGAAACAATGCGATCTGCAAATATAACAGCGATGTATGCCGTTCAGTGGATGTGTGGACAAACTTTTGATTTTAGTAAATCGCAAGTAAAAATTCATAGTTCACGATTAAGAAAAATCGGTATCGATATTGCACTGCGTTTTAATTTATCTAAATTTTGTCCAGTTGCTATACGTGAAATTAGAAAAGTTGTAGTTGCAGATTGTCCGATTCCAGATTGGTATCAAATGCCGCAAATTTTTAAATTAGC
>NZ_LZGO01000037.1:0-31692 GCF_001690235.1 Gilliamella sp. wkB292 | reverse complement strand
AAGTTCTTGTCTTCCTGTTTTTTTATTGATCTTTCTGGGTTGGTTTTGCGTTCAACAAAAAATCTTCACCAAAGATTCAAAAAAATTATTATCTGGCTTGGTATCAAACTTTGTCTTCCCTGCGTTACTTTTTGTCCACACAGCCCATGCAAAGCCGTCAGAGATATTTAACGGCATTTGGATGATTGCTTTTTTCTGCACAATGTCATTCTTGTGGATAATCTGTTTTATTACTAATAAATACTTATTGGGTAAAGATTTAAAATCAACCACCATGAATTCAATGTTATGCTGCTTCCCTAATATGGGCGGAATGGGCGTACCATTTTTGACATTAATGTTAGGTGCATCGTCAACAATTTCTGTCGCTATTGCGAATTTTGTTGTGGCTTTATCATTAATTCCAATGACAATTTTCTTATTAGAATTATGTCATACTAAAGTATCTGGCGGTAAAGTAACTGGCAATATGATTTTTAGCGCAGTGAAAAACTCGCTTATGAAACCAATGTTTTTGGCTGTTATTTTAGGGTTAATTGTTAGTGTCACTAATGGTTTAACTTGGATGCCGCATTTTGTGTTTAATACTTTTGATATTATGTCCAATGCATGTAACTTTATTTCACTTATTGCTGTTGGTGTAGGGATATATGGTGTTCAATTAAATTTATCTAAACTATTAGTGGTTAATGTTCTTTTAAAGAGTTTTGTAACCCCCGTTGTTGCATTAATTGCCGTGCATCTTTTTGGACTTAAAGGTATCGAGGCCGAAGAGTTAGTCTTTTTATTAGCGATGCCAACTGCATCAACTGCAGTTATTTTGGCTTACGATTGGGAAGTCGAACAAGAGCACGCGTCGAGTATTTTCTTTGCTTCAACAATCTTATCTATCTTTATTTTACCAACGTTATTACTTATTATGGAATTCACTATTCCTGGCGTTCATTAATCATTTAAATAATCTCATCCTCATTTAGCCAAGCGCTAGATGAGGATAGTTTGATTTTTTTAACAATAATAAATTCAGATAATTAAAGTTATGCAATGCTTTTTAAGCAATAAAATTATCAATAATAACAACTGATATCATAGATACTCTTCCTTGCAAATATATGATTGTGAACTAAGGTAATAGGGTATAATAAGTCACAATTCTCGCCGATTATTTGTAATCTATAAGCATCCCCCAAGTTGAGAGCTTTTTACTTGTGAACTGAGTTTATCTTATGCTCGTAGCTTCAGACAGATTAAAAATATTAATGAACCTAATAAATTAAAGCGGCACTTATAGCTATTGGCGTACTAACTATGTTTAGCTATTTAGCTTAATTTTAATTTCTTTCAATTTGTTTATATGAAAGTATTGAAGGAAATATAGCGAATAAACTACATAAAAATGCAAATATAAAAGTTGCATTATAACCAAAACTCGACACAATAATTCCGCCTGTAAAGCCAGATAAAAGAATTCCAATATCAAAACACGATTCATAGGTACTTAGAGCAAGACCAATATCTTGATTTGACATACTTTTAATTGCAGGCAAGGCAAGAAGTGGATAAACCATTGATAAGCCAAATCCAGTAAGAAACAAACTCATCAAATGATGTTTATTTAAGAATGCAATATCATTTATTACAGCATGTAACAAATGATATTACCTCGACGATAATGATCTTTTCTTAAAAAAATATTATAAAAGTCAATAAAATAAATAATACGTAAAGTAGGTTATTTTTTTATGAAGGATATTCGAAGAGAAAATTATAAATACACATTATATTTATTGGTGACTGTATTTGGTTGGGGGATTATGTATCCCGCCTCAAAACATGCGGTATCATCTGGCATAGATGGTTATTATCTTACTTTTATTCGCTACGTTCTTGGTGCTTTTCTTGTAAGCATTGTTCTCCTTGTTATCGAAGGTAAAAAAAGTTATAAAACGGAAGGAAAAGCTTTTCAATTGTGGTTTTTTGGCACAATTGGTTTTGCTGGATTAAACTTCCTTACGTTTATCGGCATTGGTTTTTCATCTGCTGAGCATGCAACAATCATATTAGCGTTAATGCCGATGCTATCAATGATTTTATCATCTATCCTCAATCACAATATACCTAATATTAAAACAATTCTATGCACGCTATTAGCTTTTGTAGGAATAGTTTTGGTTATAACGAATGGAGATTTTAATCATTTGATAGCTTCATCAAGCTTTCTTGGTGATGTACTATTGTTTACCGCTACAATTTGTTGGGTTATTTATACCTATTTTGCAAATATGGTGATTACAAAATACAAATGGAGCGCGTTAAGAGTAACGGCATTAAGTTCTTCTCTTAGCGTATTAAGCATTATCGCGATTACTTTAATCGCATCGTTCTTAGACTTAGCAAGCCCCCCAAGCCTAAGCGCATTAATCACTAGTGGATTTGATATTTTCGTGCTTGTCATTACAACTTTAGTGATCATTACTTGGAATGCAGGTATCAATGGTCTTGGTGCGATTAATGGTATTCTTTTTGTTAATTTAGTCCCAGTCATTGCTTTTATTATTGGTATCTATCAAGGTCATTCTATTTCATGTATCGAAATAATAGGTGCAATAATCACTATTATTGCACTGATTTTTAATAATATTTTTATGAGAAAAAATGACAACAAACAAAAATGAATAAATTCATAATATTAAAAATAAGAAAAATTGCGATGAAAAATAAATTGTTTGTTATTTTTTTTCATCATATTGCTGAACTCGGTTGTAAAACTGGTTTATTGACATGAGTTAGTCATTCTTTTTAAAGCTGTTGTTGATAATGGTTGGAATATAAATATCGGATCAATAAAAAAGGGGGGGATCTTCGGAAAAACAAAACGTTGCTTGCTAAACGTATTTGCAAAAAAGTGTAAGTAGGTTTTTTAAATGATGATTTTTATTTCAATAAATTAAAAAATAGTTTTGCCATTAAGATATTCCTAATAAGAAATAGGATACGATACGATACTTATCCATAATGGGCATGAAAAACAGATGTAGTTTGTTGTAAAATTGATGTATTAATATTTCTTGTCATTCATTACATTGCTTATAAATAAGTTTTTTGTAAGCAATTAGGGCAAAATATAAAATATTTTGATAGCAGTTAGTATTCATAAATAAAGACAATCCGATGAAAAAACAGTTTAAAACTATGCATATCGCTAGCCTTGAGTTATTTTTAGTGGCAGCAGAAAATGAGAATTTTTCAGTTACTGCTCAATACTTAAATATTACTCCTGCTGCTGTTAGTCGTTCCATTAAAAGACTTGAAGAAAGAATCGGATTTGACTTGTTTTCACGTAGTACACGCCAAGTCAAACTGACTCAGGAAGGGCGTATCTATTATAAGAAATGTTCTGAAATATTCGATATGCTAATTAATGCTGGCCATTCTATTAAAAATGAAAAAAATGCAATTGGTGGTAGATTAAAAATAAGCGTACCAGAGACCTTTTTTAACTATAAAATATCACCTTATCTGGCTAATTTTTCCGAAGAATATCCTAATTTAAAACTTGATTTTCATGTAACTAATAGAAATATTGACTTCGTTGCAGAAGAATATGATCTATCAGTTAGACTGGTACAAGAAAACACCAAGCTAGAGGCTTTTCTCATCAAAAAAAGATTGTTTATTGCTACTACTGGATTATATGCTAGTCCCAATTATCTTGCCAAAAATGGCATGATTGTTTGTCCTGATGAACTAATTAATCATAAATGTATCAATTTTAGCTCAAGCCAGAATAATAAACGATTTCAATGGGCAGCTTTAAATAAAAATATATACAAAGATAATATTGAAAATAGCCAAATACAAATCTTTGATAGTATTCAAGCGACTAAATTTTTAGCCTTAAATGATGGCGGTATAGTTCAACTTTTTAGTTTCTCTGTACAAGAAGAGTTAAAAAGAAAAGAATTAGTTGAAATTTTGTCTGAGTATAATAAAGAACATACATGGGAGTTTTGCTTTCTTTATCCTTCTACATATAAAAATTCAACTAAACTTAAAGTATTCATCGAGTATTTTACTAATAAAATTAGTAGATAATAACGGTTTTTATATAGTGGTATTTATTCTTTTACTGGTAAAAAAGGGGAATTAAACTATTAAAGTTTTTCTTGCCTATTATGTTTATTGCGCTTGTATGCATATTTTACAGAATTCTTTATAAACACTTTAGCGTTTTAAAAAATTATCTCAATAACAATCATTGACGTATTAAAAAAGATGATTAATGAAAATTTTTCATCAGTGCATGTTGTTTTACCTACTATATCATTGTAGTAAGCTGTTTAATAATAGGCTAACTACAATAACTGAGGTATGAGCTATGAAAAAAACAATAACATTAAATAATGGTATCGAAATGCCTATCTTAGGGTTTGGTGTTTTTCAAATGACCGATAAGAAAGAGTGTGAAACAGCCGTTCGTGATGCAATTGATTCAGGTTATCGGTTAATTGATACAGCTGCAAGTTACCAAAATGAAACAGAAGTTGGTAATGCTATTCGTGCACACGGGATTGATCGAGCAGAATTATTTATTACCACTAAATTATGGTTGCAAGATGCCAATTACAATGGCGCTAAGGCGCAATTTGAACGTTCATTAAATCGTTTGCAATTAGATTATATTGACTTATATTTAATTCATCAACCTTATGGTAATGTTCATGGTGCATGGCAAGAAATGCAGGAACTTTATTCAGCAGGTAAAGCTCGCGCTATTGGCGTAAGTAATTTTCAACCTGATAGATTAGCTGATTTAACTGCATTTCATTCTATTATTCCTGCCGTAAATCAGATTGAAGTTAACCCATTCCAACAACAGCTTGAAGCCGTGCCTTATATGCAAAAAGAGAACATAACGCCTCAAGCCTGGGCGCCTTTTGCTGAAGGGAAAAATGGTTTATTTACCCATCCGGTATTAGGTCAAATTGCCGTTAAATATGGTAAAACAATAGGGCAAGTGGTATTACGTTGGTTAGCACAACGAGGCATTGCAAGCTTGGCTAAATCTGTGCGTAAAGAGCGTATAATTGAAAATCAAGATATCTGGGATTTTGAGCTTTCAGATAAAGATATGCAACAAATAGCAGCGCTTGATACAAATACAAGTCAATTTTTTGATCATCGAGATCCGGAAAAAGTAAAATGGTTAACGAGCCGGAAATTAGATGTTTAAATTTTTAGTTATTGAGGCTAATTTGACATAAATGGATTGAGAGTTTCTTTGTAGGATTTAACTAATTTTTCTGCTCGTTCAACGAGTTTGTGCCGTATATGCTCAGGCTCTAAACAAATACATTTATGACCTAAGCTTAGTAAAATGCCATAACTGTAGTCATCATCAATAAAGTTAAAATCTACAAGATACTGATGTCCATTTAATTTCTTAATATCTTTTTCGTCACAAAAATCTAAAATACGCTCCAAAAGCGATTCATCTATTAGTAATTTTATTTTAAAACTCTTTTTTTTCATATCCATTTGGAATAAAGAAAAGGCTTCAGGCGTTGTCTGCTTTATAAATTTAGTGTTTGTTTTTCTAATGTTTGACATTTTTGACAATTTAAATACACGAAAATCATTTTTAGTTAGACAAAAAGCTTGTAAATACCACTCTTTTTCCTTAAAAATAAGTTTATATGGCTCAACTAAACGTGAGGCTTGTTTATTTCTAACACTCAAATAATCAAACGATAAAAGTAGTTGCTCTTTCAGTGCCAGTCTTATAAGAGATAGTTTGTTATCAATATTTTGTTTGGAAAACCAAGGCGATAAATCAACAATAAGTTGATTTAAGTTATTTGTCACTTCATTAAGTTCTTGTTCTGATAAAAAACTCTTTATTTTCTCGAGTGTCCTTAAATTTTCACTTTCTTTTAAAACCGGTGAGGATAATAAGTTGAGGCCTTTTAATAAAACAATAACATCTTCTTTAGTGAATAGACCTTTACTGATTTTATAATTTTTTAAAATACTTATTCCACCTGCACTTCCTTGATAGGTAATAATGGGGATTCCCGCTCCCTCGATAACTTGTATATCTCGGTAAATAGTACGCAATGATACATTTAATTTTTCTGCTAATTCTTTACCAGTTATTTTCTCTCGTTGAAGCAATACCATGATGATAGTAATTATACGATTAATTTTCATGCTTTATGTTTGCAAAATAATTTAGATTGAATTTTAAATATGACATATAGTTGTCAGCAATGCTACATCAAAATAGAGATAACTAAAATTAATTGAACTAATTTTTATCACTAAAAGGAAAGAAAAAATGTTTAAACCTAATAGCGTTATTGTTTATGTCAAAGATGTCGATGCTAGCACAGCGTTTTACACAAAAATACTAGGGCGCCCACCTATTAAAACTTATCCTGGCTTTGCTGTATTTTTATTGAATGATAATTTTATTTTGGGCCTTCAAGAGGCTGATAAAATAACGCCAAAGGCGCCCAATCATTATGGGGGATTTGAGTTGTCATTTAGTGATGTAACAAAAAATGAAGTAGATGAGATTTATGCGACCTGGAAAGAACTACACGTCAAAATTGAACTTGAACCTCAAATACTCGATTTTGGATACACATTTGTAGGAAATGATCCCGATGGTCATCGGCTCCGTGTTTGTGCTACCGATACTTCAAAGTTTGAGTAAAATAATGTCTTAAGAAATTAAAACAATTGATGCTTCATTATGTAGCCATTGTTTATGAGGAATAAACTTCATAAAAGATAGGGGGGGAGCTCGCTAATATCAAGTCGATTGGATTTTGCTTAGGAAAAATCTGTTTAAGTTTGAGGTGATAATTTGAATTGCAATAAACATTAATAATTTAATTGTATTTAAACAAGCAGATTTCTCAAATTTCATTTCAATTGAGAACTAGTTAGGCATTAATTAAAATTTTAACTTTTCGGACTTCAATGGTTTGCACTATGTAATATTGGAGCGGGAAACGAGGTTCGAACTCGCGACCTCAACCTTGGCAAGGTTGCGCTCTACCAACTGAGCTATTCCCGCATGAGAAGTGTTTTAAATGGTGCCCGGGGCGAGACTTGAACTCGCACGGCCAAAAAGGCCGAGGGATTTTAAATCCCTTGTGTCTACCGATTTCACCACCCGGGCTCAAAACTGTTTACTAAAATGTAATTCGCTTTGAATGCTGTGCATTTTACCTATCTTATGATTTCAGTCAACAGATATTTTTGATTAATTGTTTAATTGTTCAATGTTTAACTTATTATTGTTTTAATATTGTGTATTTGTGGGAACAGGGCGTGTAATTTTGTGAATATAATGAGTGATTACAAAATTACACTAAAGCTGGTTTTGAGTGATTTTTAGATAAATTACTCTTCATCCAACAGATCGTTATGTGCTATCCATAAATATTGTAACATGGATAGTAAAGTTAAAATTGTTGCTAGAAAAAGAGCTGCAAGGCCTGCATAAATAACAATATCACAAGGCCGCCAGAGTAACCAAGTCAAGGCTGTCATTTGTGCGATAGTTTTTATTTTGCCGATTGAAGATACCGCAACATTACCGCGTTTGCCTATTTCAGCCATCCATTCACGTAATGCGGATATGATGATTTCCCTTGAAACAATAATAATTGCAGGAATAGAGATCCACCATGATTGGTAGTATTGAGTAATCAAAACTAAAGCAATAGTGACCATAATTTTATCGGCAACAGGATCTAAAAAAGCACCAAATTTTGTTGTTTGACCTAAACGACGCGCAAGGTAACCATCTAACACATCAGTGACTGCTGCGATTAAAAAAATTAAGGCAGAAAAAAAACCTGACCACTCATGCGGAAATAGATAAAAAGCCATCACAAAAAAAGGAATTAATATAACTCGGAATAAGGTTAAAACTGTAGGGAAATTAATTTTCATGTGACATAAGCTCTTTTTTGTTTGATTAATCAAATAATTAGTAACAATTAAAAAAACAGTGTTTTTATTATGATTATGTTGCCTGAAAAATTTTAATTTTTCAATGTGTTATTGTTGCAAATTGAGATAAATTTTTTCAGCTAAAGATTTAGATATACCTTGCACTTGTGCAATTTCGTCTATACTGGCATTTTTTAATTCCCGTAAACCACCAAAATGTTTAAGTAATGCTTGTCGGCGCTTTCCTCCTACGCCTTCAATGTGTTCTAAAGCGCTGTCAGTGAGCTGTTTTACCCCTTTTTTGCGTTGACCAACAATGGCATGATCATGTGATGCATTACGTATTTGTTGAATTAATAATAGTGCAGGGGAATGGTCATCTAAATAGTGTCCTATTCCATGAGCTTCAAAAAAGAGTGTTTCTAATCCTTCTTTACGTTCAGCCCCTTTGGCTACACCAATCAAAATAGGATGATGTTTATCCCAATTTACCTCTAGTTGTTCAAAAACTTGTAAGGCTTGGTTAAGTTGACCTTTACCACCATCGATAAAAATAATATCGGGTATCTTTTCTTCAGGCAGATCTTTTTTGCTGTAACGACGCGTTAATACTTGTTGCATTGCTGCATAATCATCACCCGGTGTGATACCAGTGATATTATAACGGCGAAATTCTGATTTAACGGGACCTTTGTCATCAAAAACTACACAAGATGCAATAGTGTTTTTTCCCATAAAGTGACTGATATCAAAACATTCCATGCGATTAATTTTTTTAATCCCTAAAAACGTTTGTAAGGCATCATAACGTTGTTTAATTGTGGAATTTTCTAGCAGTTTATTTTTAACTTCTGTTTGTGCATTGATTGTTGCAATATTCAAAAGTTTTAAATTGTCTCCTTTGGGCTCATCGATCAGTTTAACTTGATGTTCAGCAATAAGTGACAGTGTCTCTTCCATTGGCTGTTTATCTGATAATGAAAAATTGAGTAAAATCTTTTTAGGTATATTACGATTTTGGTTTCCTTGTAAATAAAATTGACCTAAAAATGTTTCAATAACTTCTTCTAATTCGGTATTTGATGGAACTTTAGGGAAGTAGGAGCGATGTCCAAAGGTTTGTCCATTACGAATAAATAATACATAGATACATGCTAAACCGAGTTCATAATGGAATCCAATTACATCAAGATTATCATTATTATTGTAAATTGCCTGTTTTTCATTAATGTGTTTGATGGCTTGTAACTGGTCACGTAACACCGCTGCTTTTTCAAAATTTAACTCACGGCTTGCTGTTTGCATATCTTCAGTTATTTTTTGTAAAATTTGTTCAGATTGTCCCGATAAGAATAATCTTACATAATTAACTTGTTCGTTATAATCTTCATCACTGACTAACCCCGGTACACAAGGCCCTAAGCATCTTTTTATTTGGTATTGTAAGCAAGGGCGGGTACGGTTACGATAAGTCGAGTTTAAACATTGTCTTATCGGAAACGTTTTTTGCAATAGTGCAAGAATTTGTTTTACCGCATAGCCACTTGGGTAAGGACCAAAAAATTCATCTTTTTTACGATTGATGGTTCCTCGATAAAGCGATAATTGAGGATGACGTTCTTTACTTAATTTGATGAAGGGATAACTTTTATCATCTTTTAATAGTACATTATAACGAGGTTGATGCTTTTTAATGTAAGTCTGTTCGAGTAATAAAGCTTCTGTTTCAGTATTAGTAATAGTAAATTCAACTCGATGAATGTGACTTACCAGTCTATCGGTCTTTAACGTTTTTTTGCTATTATTAAAATAGCTTTTTAATCGATTATTGAGATCTTTAGCTTTTCCCACATAAATAATCGTGTCTTTATCATTGAACATCTGATAAATACCCGGTTTATGGGGAACAGTTTTTAAAAAAGATGTCGAATCAAATTGGCTCATATTTATTAGTTTTCGAATGTGAGGGCTTTTTTCTCTATTACTCTCATAATGGTGCTTAATAAACCATTTATCAAGAGATAAATTAAGCCTGCAACGATAAAAATTGAAAAGTCGTAGTAATCTCCATTTAATTCATTACTGTATCCCATAATGTCCATTACTGGAATCATAGAGGCTAGAGCAGTCCCTTTAACTACAAAAACCACTTCATTGGAATAGGTTGATAATGATCGTTTTAATGCATAAGGCATTACAACTTTCAACGTTTGCCATTTGTTCATACCTAGCGCTTTACAAGCCTGCCACTGTCCTTGCGGCACAGCTTTTAGAGCCCCATAAAAAATCTGGGTGGTATAAGCTGCACTATTGAGTGTCAGAGCTAAGTAAGCACAAAACCAAGGAGAGGAGATAAGATCATAAAATGCTGGTACGTGACTTAACGTTTGACCAAATTGTGATGGTCCATAATAAATTAAAAATAATTGGACTAGCAGTGGCGAACCCGTAAATATAATAATATAGGTTCGAATTGCCTTAGTTAATACTTTCGAATTTAGTGATAATAAGCAAGTAAAAATTATTGCTAATAAACCAGCAGATAAGATCCCTAAAATACCCAAACTTAGTGTATTTGGTAAACCCTGTAAAATGATTTTAAGATAGTAAATAAAATTATCAAACATAAATTGACCTTACTGGTTATCAGCAGAGTTAGGTTGTTCAAAATAGGTCGAGCGCTTTTCGATTCGTCCGATAACTTTTTGGCTTAAAATCGAAATAACCAAGTAAATAATCATGGCAATAAAATACCATAGAAAGGGTTGATTTGTTCGAGCTATAATCGTTTTTGTTTGCATCATTAAATCATCAATAGCAATAGCTGACACTAGTGCTGTATCTTTTAGTAAAATCAACCATTGATTACTTAATCCTGGTAGCGCATGACGCCACATTTGAGGCAAAATAATACGGAAAAAAGTACGTGATTTACTTAATCCAAGCACCTGTGCTGCTTGTTTTTGTCCACTTGAAATCGCCTTTAATGCCCCTCGTAATGTTTGCGATGCATAAACAGCATAAAGTAACGATAAGGCAATCACGCCACATAAAAAAGGATCGGGTTTTGTATTTTCGATATTCATTTGTAGTGTAAATGATGTAAAACCTAATGATATTGAAAAACCATCATCTAATGCCATTAACAGCAAAGGTAATCCTGTATAAATTGCTACCACTATCAAAAGTTCTGGTAGAGCACGTATGGTTAAGTTAAACAGTGACATTAACCATGCAACGGGTTTAAAAGGAACGGATTCTAAAATTGTAAAAATAAACGCAAAAAACATGCCTACAATTAGCGATATAAACGCTAATGACAAGGTAATAGATGTCGCTTTAGTTAGCGGCAAAATATAACCATCCATTGATGATAAGATCCAGTTCATCCCGTTTGCAAGAAAGTCTGACATAAAAAAACCGTTGTTAAATTAAAAAAATAAACTCGCCGCAAAATATGCGGCGAGGTCATTATAAAGTCTAAATTAAAGTGTAATGATTATTTATTAAACCATTTTTTGTAAATTTCGTCTAACTGACCATTTGCTTTCAGTTTATCAATAGCTTGGTTAAATTGATCACGTAATTTATCGTTACCTTTACGTAATGCAATACCTAAACCTTCACCAAAAAATTCATGATCAGTAATTTTATCACCTAATGCGACAATTTCACTATCTTTACCTAGCCAGTCACCAGCAACAAATGAACTTGCAACAATAGCATCAATGCGTTTAGCTTTTAAATCTAAAAAAGCAAATTGATAACTGTCATAACTTACGGCTTTAACATCAGGATATTTTTCATTCAAATATTTTGAATAAGTTGTCCCTTTTTGTATACCAATTCGTTTACCTTTTAGTTGATCTAAACTGGTTAATGAATCTTTTAGCGTAATAAATTGAATAGAACTATCATCATAATATATTTTAGTAAAATCAACTTGTTTTTGGCGCTCTGGTGTTACATCAATACCGGCAATTGCAGCATCAATACGGCGAGTTTTTAAACTAGGAATTAATCCATCAAATGATTGATTAACAATATTACATGATGCTTTAATTTCATCACAAATTTTATTAATCACATCAATATCAAATCCAACAATTTCATTTTTTTCGTTGGTAAACTCAAAAGGCGCATAAGTCGCTTCTGTACCAATGGTTAAAGTTTCTGCAGCTTGAGCAACAAAAGCTGATCCTGCAAGCAAAATGGCTAGTAACGTTTTTTTCATATATCCACCCAATTTTATATTAATTAATGTGATAAATAAGATTTAAACTCTTCGGTTTTTGGATGAGCAAAACATTCTAGTTGTCCTTGCTCAATAATTTTACCGTGTTCCATATAAATCACTTGTGAAGCCACTTTTCGAGCAAAATCAACTTCATGAGTGACAATAATTTGTGTAATTCCTGTTTGTGATAATTCATTAATAATTTCGGCTATTTGCGATGTAATTGCCGGATCTAAAGCCGCAGTTGGTTCATCAAATAATAAAATTTGTGGTTCCATCATCAATGCTCTGGCGATAGCAACACGTTGTTGTTGGCCGCCTGATAGATGAAGTGGGTAGCGATGTGCCATTTCATCGATTTGTAACCGAGCTAAAATCGACATGGCTTTATCACTGGCTTCTTGTTTAGAAAGCTTTAAAACTTGGCAAGGCGCCTCAATTAAATTCTCTAGTACCGTTAAATGTGGCCACAAATTGTAGTTTTGAAAAACCATACCAACATTTTTACGTAATTGTCGTATTGTTGATTCACTAATTTTAGTTGAGAAATCAAAATGAGAATCTGCAATCGTCATTTTACCTGATGTTGGAATTTCAAGTAAATTAAATACTTTTAATAAAGAGCTTTTTCCTGCACCACTTTGTCCTAACAAAACAATGGTTTCGCCAAGCGGGTAACATAAAGAAACATCATTTAAAGCTTGATGGGTACCATAAAAACAGTTTATATGGTCTAATTCAATATTCATTATTCGTTTTCTAAAATTCAAATTGACTAAATATTACTTTTTTTTGCATAAAAATGCAATCACAAAAATGAGACAAAAATTCGATTATTGGTTTTGTTCGACAATTTTCATTTTTTTAAGATGCTGATCATCATCGTTAACGATCAGGGGCGATAATAGGAATGACTGGTCCTAAATATTTTGGTTTTTGATTAAGAATATAAAGATCGACAAAAGCGCTGACACGGGCAAACATTTCACGAATTCTTACTAATTTCATATTATCAGGAGAGGGGACCGCAAAACATTGTGCTTGAATGCCTTGTGCTAACGCAATAAAGATTGCTCGCTCGCAATGAAACTCTTGAGTAATAATGGTAAAATCATTAGCATCAAAGACTTTATTTGCTCGAACAACCGAATCAAATGTCCTAAAGCCTGCATAATCAAGAACTATAGATTCTTTAGGAATACCTGCTTTAATCAAATCTTTTTGCATCGTAATTGGTTCATTATAACTGAGTAATGCATTGTCACCACTTAGCAAAAGATAATCCACTTTACGTTGCCAATAAAGATTTATAGCACCATCGATGCGATTTCGATAAAATCCATTTATTCCGCCGCCTCGTACATATTTCGAAGTGCCAAGAACGACACCAATAGCTCGATGCGGTAGTTGATTTTCGTCTTGATAGATATAAGGAGCAGTTTTATAACTGATCCAGTAATCAAGACCAAGAATCGAAATTATTATAATAAAGCAAAATCCGATAAAATAAGCCAATAGCTTTTTTAAGTTCATGCTATAACCAATCAAAAATAAAAACCATTATTGGGAATAAAAAAGGTGCTGTCAATGATGTCATAATACCACATAGTACTAAAGATAAAGAACTGTATGCACCTTCGTTATAATCAACTTCAATACAACGGGCAGTACCAACAGCATGTGAAACCGCACCAATTGCAAGACCTCTTGCTGAAGCAGATTTAATTTTAACCATATTTAATAACTGATGACCAAAGATTCCGCCTAAGGTGCCAACTAAAATAACACAAAGTGCGGCTATAGAAGGGACGCCTCCTTGATTGGATGCAATAGTTACAGCAATAGCTGTAGTGACTGATTTTGGTAAAACTGATGCCGCAATTTCATGACTTCCCCCCAACCAAAATACGATGCATACCCCCGTTACCATTGAGGCGATTGATGCTGTGAAAGTGATTAGCATTATTGATTTCCAGCGTGCTTTGATTTGTGGTATCAATTCGTATAGAGGATAAGCCAATGCAACCACAGAATAAGGTAGTAAATCATTAATTATTTGTACGTTATTTACATATTGAATATAGCTAGTTTTTGTAATGAGTAAAATAGGAATTAAAACAATGACAGAAATCACCAATGGATTAAATAATGGCGATTTAATTTTTAATGAAATTCTGCGAATAATTAGAAATACACAAAGCGTTAACGGTAACATCCATATCATGATTTCTTATCCTCATTATTTTCTGATATTGTACTGGCGGCTTTTATTATTGATTTATTATGTAAATGTTCTGTCAAATAGGCAGTTAATAATAAAACAATAATTGAGCCACCAACACTACCAAAAATGATTGGAAGCCAGTTGTCTAATAATAACGAGTAATTATCCATAATTCCCATGGCAGCAGGGATAAATAGCAAGGTCATGTAACGCATGAATAAATTACAACTGTTTTTAATCCAACAAGTTGGAATTAACTGAAAAGCTAATAAGAAAAACAGAATCAGTAGTCCAATAATACTGCCCGGAATCATAATTGGTAATATCAGTGAGATGATATTACCTACCCATAAACAAGCGGTTAATACGAGTAATCCGCGACCATAACTAAATAACGTGTAGTATAAAGAGTATATACGGTGTTTAATTGTGGCATGCTTTGCTAAAAAATGTTTCATAACGTTAATGCTAATTAATTTTTCTTTGATAATGATGATCACTTCAAAGTTTAGAAATGATATGAATATTTCTTTATATGATACGCCGCTCAAATTCAATTATCCAACTAAATAATGGCAATAATAATAAAGTTGTTTAATTAAATTCAGTTTTTCAGGTTGTTGTATATAGGTTTGAGCAAGTTGTTCCAATGTTAACAGATAATCTTGAACTTTGGTTATATTCAGTTTATGTTGACAATAATCTTGCCAGATAATACGCTCTTGCTCAGTTAGTATTTGAGGGTAATTTCTTGCTTTGTAACGAAAGAATAATGTCTTTAACCGTTCATCATCAAAATTCATTGATAAACTTTCAAGTGATTGAATAGGTGTCGTACGAATAGTTTCACACCGTAATTTATCTTGGTTATTTAAAAATCCTGCATAAATTTGAGCATCGACATCGCTATTAGCTGAGTAATCATCAGTTAAGTTAAATAGCTCTCTCATCTTGGTTTGTAAAGCGTGTTGATGTTTTAATAACTGTTGCTGTTTGATTAAACATTGCGCTACATTAATATTTAACCTTTGTGCATTTTCAGGTAATAAAGTTTTTAATGGCGCAACAATAGGGCATTTGTTTATATGAATCAGTTTTAATGGGATCCGCGATTCATTTAGTGCTAAATCTTCGTTTTTGGTATAGAGTTTTTGCCTTATTTGATCAATTGATAAATTAATAATCGAATCAATATCACCAGTAAGATCACAGACAATAACCGCATTATTTTGCGTTGGATGCCAAGCTATTGGACTCACAATGGTTATATTGCCTCGGTAACTACCTAACATGCCCGATACATGTATTATTGGTGTCATATTAATAACATCTATAAGTTCAGCAACGTTATTTTTGTTGCGAAGCTTAAAAAAATAATCAAATAACTTAGGCTGTTTTTGTTTAATTAATTTACCAATAGCGATAGTTGCATAAACGTCTGACATCGCATCATGAGCGTGTTCATGTTCAATATTGTTGGCTTTTGTTAAGTGCTCTAAACGAAAACTTGGGAAACCCGCATCATTAATAGGCCAATTGATACCATCAGGTCTTAAGGCGTAACAAGCACGCACAACATCAAGAAGATCCCACCTAGAATTACCATTTTGCCAACTATAAGCATAAGGATCATAAAAATTTCGATATAAAATATTGCGAGTCACTTCATCATCAAAACGAAGATTGTTATAACCTAATATGCAGGTATTAGCTTCGCTAAATGATTGATGAATTAATTTGGTAAACTCTGCTTCACACAGACCTTTCGAATTTGCTTTCTGTGGTGTAATTCCTGTGATTAATACCGCTTCTGGATTAGGCAAATAGTCTTGAGCAATTTGACAATAGATGACTAAAGGTTCCTCAATGATATTAAAATCACTATCTGTTCTAATTCCAGCAAATTGCGCTGGCCTATCCAAAGCAGGATTGATACCAAAAGTTTCATAATCATGAAAGTAAAAAGTAGGAAGTGCGGTGTTGTTTTTCATTTTTATCGTTTTTGCTGTCTTAAAGCCGTCAACCAAGTTGAATGATTTTATTGTTGATTATTGATATTCAAAATGACAGCTTAATTGCTATTAAGTAGTGTTACCAGTTAATTAATTGATTATAACAGAATCTAAGTATTTTCTTGGGGATTATTTAATTGAGAACTATATTTTTTGCGATAATGTCATAACCCGTCGTTAATCCAATGATAGGTAAATAAAAAAGTGTCAATTTTTATAAGTTCTAAAAAATAGAGTGCGTTATTTAGAAAGTTATTTGCCCAATTTTGTTTAAAATTGAGCAAATTCAATTAATTTTCAGGCGCGGTTTGAATAATGTCTGCAAGTTTTTCGAGTGTTAGCCGTAAAAATTTAGGCATGGCTTCTATTTCAATTGAGTCCATAAGATTTTTGACATATAAACCAAGTTCAGTATCGCCTTCAACAATTAATCGACGTTGAAAGAATAATGTATCGGGATCTTGTCGTCGAGTCGCTATCATAATTAAATCGTTAGCATTACCTATAAAACTAACATCAGCAATTTCTTCACGATTAACAACTAATTTATTCTCAATCAGACTCACAAACCAGATCAGTTGTAAATCGGTCACTTCGATTTTGAGCCAACGATTTTCTAAAAAATCAAGATCTCCATCCTCAAGTGAATGCTTAAATTGTAATTGTAACAATTGTTCGATAACTTGTTTTTTTAAATTGAATGGAATACAACGTAGCGTCAACCCCAACATTTGAGGCGCTTTGTCGACAAATGTTGAGTGTATTTTTCCTAATAAGTGATGATTGCTTATCATTTATACATCTCCAGAGATCATTTTCTCATAAATATCTAAATCTGTATTTAAATGCTCAAAAACTTCTTCGCTCACTTCATTACGAATCTTCATTTGTAATAACGCTGTACGTTCTGCACCAATAGCAACTAAACGCATGCGCCTTTCAAGATTTTCGGCCTCAAGTGCTTTTTGTTCTAAGTCCTTCAGCCCCGTTCTACGTCTTAAAGAACCGATAACACGTGAACCGACTTCATTGACAATTTCTTGATCCATGCTGTTTTCGGTTGTTTCTTGTAATAAGTTATTTTGCATTTTTTCTAAACTGACAATGGCTTCTTCGGCCATATGACCTTTTACAGTAAGAATTTCATTATCTTGTTCGGAATTATCTAAAATGACGCTACCTCTTAATAATATCGGTAATATAATCACAGCGGCAATTAATGAAATGAGGATAATACCTGTTGCTATAAAGACAAGTTGATATCGGCCGCCAATTGTCATTGGAATAGATAGAACACCGGCAAGGGTTATTGCGCCGCGTACACCCGCAAAAGTTGAAATTAATAAATCTCTGGTTGAATAAGAGCGAAATGCAAGAGGGCGTTTTGTACCAAATGGCATTGTTGGCATATGTTTCATTGCCCAAAGCCAAGCAAATCTAGTTCCCATCAAAGCAATGAAGACAAACACTACAATTAAACATAATTGCCAGACTTCAATGGATGCATCGGTTTGATTCTCAGCAAAAGTATTCGTTAAAATACTTGGCAATTGAATTCCTAATAAAATAAATACAAAACCATTAAACACAAAGGTTAACATTGACCAAGTACTATCTGATTGTAAACGCGCTGTTAATGGTGCATTTCTCATCATGCCAGATTGATTAACTGTCATACCTGCACTAACAGCAGCTAAAATACCTGAACAGTGACATTCTTCGGCAATAATATAAGCAGCAAAAGGAAGTAAGAATAACAGCACAATTTGGATGGCCGGATCATTATGGGTAAGTTTGTTTATTTTTCTTAAAATGCGTGCATATAACCAGGTAAATAAAACACCAATAGCTAACCCACCAATGGCAACAACAAAGAATGTCACGCTAATTTGTAATAAATCGAATTGTATAGCTCCGGCAGCAATGGCTATCGCAAAGTTTAATGATACTAAGCCAGATGCATCGTTCATTAAAGCTTCACCTTCAATTATTTCCATTTTTTCTTTTTCAATTCGACCCTTACCCACTATGCCACTTAACGCAACAGCATCGGTTGGTGATAATACTGCAGCTAAAGCCAAACCTGCGGCTAATTGTACATTTGGTAAAATCCAATGTAGCAAATAACCCAATGCAATTATGGATATCACCACTAATACTAAGGCTAATCCAACAATTTCTCTAAAATTATAAACAAAATCTTTAACCGATGTTTTTCGACCATCAGCAAAAAGTAATGGTGGGATAAATAAAACAAGAAATAGTTCTGGATCAAACTTTACATAAACACCAAATGCCGCCAATATACATCCCAACAATATTTGCATAAGTGGTAGTGGGATTTGTATTGGTAACATTTTAACAACGACACCAGAAAGTGATACAATTAATACAATTAGTAAAATTATTGAAAAAAGTTCCATAGCTTGTCTTTTATTTATCCTATAATCCTGTAGTTTTTAGCAATTGATTATATCGGATTTTTAGCTAAATTTCAGGTGAAAATTTCATAAAATTACTTAAATTTTGGTCAGATACCCTTGTGGATAAAAAATTGCAACGCAATTAAAAGGCTTTTTAATGGAAAATTGGCAAAGAGCATTTATACTTCATACCAGAACTTACAGTGAAAGTAGTCTATTAGCTGATTTATTTGTTGAAAATAAAGGTAAAATAACTATTTTAGCTAAAGGTGCCAGACGAAAAAAATCAGCGTTAAAGGGAATTTTACAACCCTTTACTCCATTAATTGTTCAATATTCTGGTCAGGGTGAAATAAAAACATTACGTCAGGTTGAAGCGATATCTTTGACGTTACCATTGGTTTCAATTCACTTATATAGCGCTTTTTATTTAAACGAGTTACTACATCGAGTGCTGGTTGCCGAAACTGAAATGCCTACACTTTTTGATGACTATTTACAAAGCTTACAGCAACTGGCACAGCAAGTGCCTGCTGAAAATGTGTTACGTAGTTTTGAATTATCCTTATTAGAAAATTTAGGTTATCACGTTGATTTTTTTCATTGCAGTGCAACCGGTGATGATATTGTTGAAACAATGCATTATCAATATCAATCAGAAAAAGGTTTTATTAGTAGCTTGCTGCAAAATAGCACTAGTTTTAGTGGTGAACAGGTGTTAGCTTTTGGCAAACGTCAGTTTAATAATGAAGATACGCTTAAAGCGGCCAAACGTTTTACCAGAATTGCATTGAAACCCTACATAGGCGCAAAACCATTTAAAAGTAGAGAATTATTCTTAAAAATATAAAGTTATGACGTTATAAAAGATAAATATTTTAAGTTATAGATAGAATTCTCTTATCAAAATGATTAATTTTTTCTAGTTAGTCTATTAACTAAAATATCAAGTTGATTGGCGAATTTTTCGCGGTCCTTACTTGAAAATGGAGCGGGTCCTTTAGTTTGTATTCCACTTGCTCGCATTGTTTCCATAAAATCTCTCATCACTAGCCGCTCTTTAATTGTTTCTAGAGTATAAACTTCACCTCGAGGTGTAAGAACAAAAGCGCCTTTATTTAATACCTCCGATGCTAATGGTATATCTGAGGTAATGACCAAATCATTTAATTCAACAAGTTCAACAATTTTGTTATCTGCTTTATCAAAACCATTTTCAACAAGTAATCGAGAAATAAAAGGTGAAGGTGGAATATTTAACCATTGATTAGCAACTAAATAAATTTTGATTGATTTGCGAATAGCAATTCGATATAAAATTTCTTTAATTGGGTTAGGGCAGGCATCAGCATCAATCCAAATGTTCATAATAGCAATTAACAAACCATTCAACTTAGACAACTATCAATCATAAATCGTTTAACAGTTTTAAGATGCAAATTTCGGTTAAAAATTTCATGTTAATTATACGATTCAGTGTATTGAAAGATATTTATTATTTATATTCATAAGGTCACTATTTCTATTTGAAATCCTTATCATAAATGATAGTATACGCGATCTATTATTTTAGATGCAATATTTACACACATGTGCGCTTTCGTGTGGCGCACCACTGTTATAAGGATTTATTATGCCAATTATTACTCTTCCAGACGGAAGTCAACGTCAGTTTGATAAACCAGTTACTGTTTTAGAAGTCGCTCAAAGTATTGGTGCAGGACTTGCCAAAGCATGTATTGCAGGTCGTGTTAATGGACAACGTAAAGATGCTTGTGACCTCATTGATCAAGATGCAACATTAGCAATCATTACCGCAAAAGATGAAGATGGACTTGAAATTATTCGCCATTCTTGTGCACATTTATTAGGTCACGCCATTAAACAATTATGGCCGGATACGAAAATGGCTATTGGGCCGACAATTGACAATGGTTTTTATTATGATGTTGATTTAGATCACTCTTTAACTCAAGAAGATCTTGATGCGCTTGAAAAACGTATGCATGAATTGGCTAAAAAAGATTATGAGGTTATAAAAGAAGTCGTTAGTTGGGAAAGAGCCAGAGAAGTCTTTTGGGAACGTCATGAACCTTATAAAATCGCGATTTTAGATGAAAACATACCGAAAGATTCAACGCCAGCGCTTTATCATCATGAAGAGTATATCGACATGTGTCGTGGCCCGCATGTACCAAATATGCGTTTTTGTCATCATTTTAAATTACAAAAAGTTGCTGGTGCTTATTGGCGCGGCAATAGTGATAATAAAATGTTACAACGCATTTATGGAACTGCTTGGGCTGACAAAAAGCAATTAGATAGTTATCTACAATTTTTAGAAGAAGCGGCCAAACGCGATCATCGTAAAATCGGTAAACAGCTTGACCTTTATCATATGCAAGAAGAAGCTCCAGGCATGGTGTTTTGGCATAATGATGGCTGGATTATTTTCCGTGAACTTGAAGTGTTTGTTCGTACTAAACTTAAAGAGTATGACTATCAAGAAGTAAAAGGTCCATTTATGATGGATCGTGTGTTATGGGAAAAAACTGGTCACTGGGGTAACTATAAAGAGTTAATGTTTGTGACTTCATCTGAAAATCGTGAATATTGTATTAAACCAATGAACTGTCCTGGGCATGTGCAAATTTTTAACCAAGGTTTGAAATCTTATCGTGATTTACCTTTACGTATGGCAGAGTTTGGTAGTTGTCATCGTAATGAACCTTCTGGTTCTTTGCATGGGTTGATGCGTGTACGTGGTTTTACTCAAGATGATGCGCATATTTTCTGTACTGAAAACCAAATTCGAGGTGAAGTAAACAGCTGTATTAAAATGGTTTATGACACTTACAGCACTTTTGGCTTTACTGATATTACGGTCAAATTATCAACACGACCTGAAAAACGAATTGGTAAAGATGAAACTTGGGATTTAGCTGAAAAAGATTTAGCCGAGTGTCTAACTGAAAATGGTATTGAATTTGAATATTTACCAGGTGAAGGGGCATTTTATGGTCCTAAAATTGAATTTACATTACATGACTGTTTAGGTAGAGCATGGCAGTGTGGTACAGTTCAACTTGACTTTATGTTACCTGAACGTTTAGATGCAACTTATGTTGGTGAAGATAATGAACGCCATACACCGGTTATGATTCATAGGGCTATTTTAGGCTCTATGGAGCGTTTTATGGGTATCTTGACAGAAAACTGTGCAGGATTCTTCCCGACATGGCTTGCACCACTACAAGTTGCTGTCATCAATATTACCGATAATCAAGCTGAATATGCAAAACAATTAACCGAGCAACTACAAAAAGTTGGTATTAGAGCAAAAGCAGACTTGAGAAATGAGAAAATAGGGTTTAAAATCCGCGAGCATACTCTAAAACGTGTTCCTTATATGTTTGTTTGTGGAGACAAAGAAATGGAATCAGGAACAATTTCAGTTCGAACTCGTCAAGGTAAAGATCTTGGTAGCTTTGAAGTGAAACATGTTATAGAATTGTTGCTTAGCGAAATTCATAGTCGTTCATTAGAACAAATGAATTAATGATAAATTAATTTGGAGGAATGAGATATTAAAGTCAGTAAACGAATTCAGTCAACACGCGCGCATAAAATCAATGATGAAATTACTGCTCGCGAGGTGAGGTTAACCGGCGTCGATGGTGAACAGCTCGGTATAGTTAGCTTAGATGAAGCTTTAAAGCAAGCTGAAGAAGCAACTCTAGATTTAGTTGAAATAAGCCCTAATGCAGAGCCACCTGTTTGTCGAATTATGGATTATGGCAAGTTCCTCTATGAAAAGAGTAAAGCAACAAAAGAGCAGAAGAAGAAGCAAAAGGTTGTTCAGGTTAAGGAAATTAAATTCCGACCTGGTACAGACGAAGGCGACTATCAGGTAAAACTCCGCAGCCTGATGCGCTTTCTAGAAGATGGCGATAAAGCTAAAGTAACGCTACGTTTTCGTGGTCGAGAAATGGCTCACCAACAGTTAGGAACTGAAATGCTTGATCGCATTAAAGAAGACTTAGCTGATTTGGCAATCATCGAATCTTATCCAACTAAGATAGAAGGTCGTCAAATGATTATGGTGCTTGCGCCGAAGAAGAAATAATGGTTCATCAAGTTAATTTTTAATTTTGTTAAACGTTACACCATTATTTTGTGTTATTAACAATGCGAAGTAGGAATTAATAAAATGCCTAAAATTAAAACTGTAAAAGGCGCAGCAAAGCGCTTTAAAAAAACAGCTTCTGGTGGCTTTAAGCATAAGCAAGCTAACAAAAGTCATATCTTAACTAAAAAATCAACTAAACGTAAACGTCATTTACGTGGTTTGACAACAGTGTCAAAAGGTGATTTAGGTTTAGTTGTAGCGTGTGTTCCATACGCTTAATTTTGGTTAACTATTTAGAGGATATGATTTATGGCTCGTGTTAAACGTGGTGTTATTGCTCGTGCACGTCACAAGAAAATTTTAAAACAAGCAAAAGGTTATTATGGAGCTCGTTCACGTGTTTATCGTGTTGCTTTCCAAGCGGTAATCAAAGCTGGACAATATGCTTATCGTGACCGTCGTCAACGTAAACGTCAATTCCGTCAATTATGGATTGTACGTATCAACGCGGCAGCTCGTCAATGTGGTCTTTCTTATAGCCGTTTCATCAATGGTTTAAAGAAAGCATCAATTGAAATCGATCGTAAGATCCTTGCAGATATTGCTGTATTTGATAAAAATGCATTCGCTGCATTAGTTGAAAAAGCAAAAGCTGCATTATAATAGCTTTATAAGAGCCGAGTTATCTCGGCTTTTATTATTTTAAATATAGATGATTTATTTTAAAAAAGTGGATTAATGATGAATTTAGTTATTTTTCGTTTGTTTTTTAGCTTCAATAGCAATATTGGTTCGTGAGGCAAGGAAAAAACGAAAAATAATTATAAAGCCTCAAAAGAGGCTTTTTTTATATAATGAACAATAAGCAGGAGAACTGTATGTCTCAATTAGTTGAACTGGTGAATAATGCCAAATCCGCTATTGAAGGTGCTAATGACATTAATGCGATCGAACAGATACGTGTAGAATATTTTGGTAAAAAAGGTTACTTTACCATGCAAATGGCTTCTTTACGTGATGTTCCTGCCGATGAACGTCCCGCAGTCGGTCAAAAAATCAATGATGCTAAGCAAATAGTCGTTGAATTATTAAATCAAAAACGTCAACTTTTAGAGCGTCAGGCTCTTGATGCAAAATTAGCCAATGAAACCATCGATATCTCATTACCGGGTAAAACACTTGAATTAGGTGGATTACATCCCGTCACCAAAACAATAAATCGTTTGGTTGAATTTTTTGGTGAACTAGGCTTTGTTGTTGAAACAGGGCCTGAAATTGAAGATGATTATCATAACTTTGATGCGCTTAATATCCCATCTCATCATCCTGCTCGTGCAGATCATGATACCTTTTGGTTTGATGCAAATCGTTTACTAAGAACACAAACTTCCACTGTTCAAATTAGAACAATGGAAACACAAAAACCACCCATTCGAATCATTGCTCCAGGTCGAACTTATCGCAATGACTATGATCAAACTCACACACCAATGTTCCATCAAATGGAAGGCTTATTGATTGATAAAGATATTAGCTTTACTCATTTGAAAGGGCTATTGCATGATTTTCTTCACTGCTTTTTTGAAGATGATATGGAAATTCGTTTTCGACCTGGTTACTTTCCATTTACTGAACCGTCAGCCGAAGTTGATATCAAAGCGAAAAATGGTAAATGGCTCGAAGTTCTAGGTTGTGGTATGGTCCACCCAAATGTATTGCGTAATGTCGGTATCGATCCTGATGTTTATAATGGGTTTGCTTTTGGTATGGGAATCGAAAGATTAACCATGTTACGTTACGGTGTCACTGATTTGCGTTCATTTTTTGAAAATGACTTACGTTTCTTAAAGCAATTTAATTAATTCTGGAGATCAAAACATGAAATTTAGTGAAAGTTGGCTACGTGAATGGATCAATCCAGAAATAAGTAGCGATACACTAGCCGATCAATTAACTATGGCTGGATTAGAAGTTGATGATATCGAAAAAGTCGCTGGTGATTTTTCGGGGGTTGTTGTTGGAAAAGTAGTCGAATGCAAACAGCACCCTAATGCCGATAAACTACGCGTAACAAAAGTCGATATTGGTAAATCTGAATTATTAGATATTGTCTGTGGTGCACCTAATTGCCGTCAAGGATTAATGGTTGCTTGTGCAACTGTTGGGGCTGTTTTACCAGGAGATTTCAAAATTAAATCAGCAAAACTGCGGGGTGAACCTTCAGAAGGAATGTTGTGTTCTTATTCCGAACTAGGTATTGCTGATGATCATAATGGTATTATTGAGTTACCTGAAGATGCTCCTTTAGGACAAGATATTCGAGAATATTTAAATCTTAACGATGTTATGATTGATATTAGTGTTACACCTAATCGAGCTGATTGTTTTGGTATTGTTGGTGTTGCTCGTGATATTTCAGCAGTTAACAATATACCAATGAAAGCGCTTAAAGTAGCAAACGTACCGGCGTCAATTTCCGATACCGTCTCAATTCAAATAGATGTACCAAAAGCAGCTCCTCGCTACTTAGGAAGAGTGATCAAAAACATCAATATCGAAGCAGCTACGCCATTATGGATGAAAGAAAAGTTGCGTCGTGGTGGAATTCGTTCAGTTGATGCCGTTGTAGATATTACTAATTATGTATTACTGGAACTTGGTCATCCAATGCATGCGTTTGATTTAGCTCAAATCGAAAAAGGGATTGTTGTTCGTTATGCACATAAAGATGAAAAACTCATATTATTAAATGGTAATGAAGTTAAATTAAATGATAGTACGCTTGTCATTGCTGATCAGCAAAAAGTACTCGCGATGGCAGGTATTATGGGCGGTGAAAAATCAAGTGTCACAACGTCAACCAAAGATATTTTTCTAGAATCAGCGTTCTTTACTCCATTAGCTATTACCGGTAAAGCACGTGAATATGGTTTGCATACTGAAGCTTCACATCGTTATGAGCGCGGAGTCGATCCTGCTTTACAAAATGTTGCAATGGAAAGAGCAACTCAATTAATTATTGAAATTTGTGGTGGTGAGGTAGGTCCGGTTGTTAATATTACTAACCAAGAACACTTGCCAAAACAAGCAACCATTCAATTACACCGTTCTAAAATAGATCGCATTATCGGTTATAAAATTGAAACGCAAAAAATAATTGATATTCTTGAAAGATTAGGATGTAACGTCTCATTCAAAAATGAGATTTGGACCGTTGAAGCACCGAGTTGGCGATTTGACTTACAAATAGAAGAAGATTTAGTTGAAGAAGTAGCCCGTATTTATGGCTATAACAATATTCCTAATGCGAATATGAAAATTGAATCAATTATGAAGCCGAAACCAGAAAGTCATATAGCGTTAAAACGAATTAAAGACTTATTGGTTGATCGTGGTTATCAAGAAGCCGTTACATATAGCTTTGTTGATCCAAAAATTCAAAGTCTTCTTCACCCTGAGCAAATTGCAATAACACTGCCAAACCCAATTTCAAGTGAAATGTCTGTAATGCGCTTATCGCTTTGGTCTGGATTATTAGATGCGGTGATGTACAATCAAAACCGTCAACAATCGCGTATTCGTCTTTTTGAAACTGGTTTACGTTTTGTTCCCGATCAAGGTTGTGAATTTGGCGTTCGTCAAGAACTCATGTTATCAGGCGTTGTCACCGGTAACTTATATGAAGATCATTGGGCATTGCCTAAACGAAATATCGATTTTTATGATTTAAAAGGGGACATAGAATCTATTTTGGCCCTTTTAGGTTGTAGTGAAACCGTTGAGTTTAAAAAAGCTGACATCAATGCATTACACCCAGGACAAAGTGCAGTCTTGTATCTAAATAATGAAATTATTGGTTATTTTGGCGTTTTGCATCCAGAAATCGAAAAAAAATTATCTTTAAATAGTAAATCGCTTGTTTTTGAAATAAATTTAGCTAAAATTAGCGATAAGAAGGTACCTGTTGCTCAAGACCTATCGAAGTATCCGTCAAATAAACGAGATATAGCTATTGTCGTCTCAAATACAATTCCAGCAGCAGATATTATAGCTGAGTGTAAACGTGCTGGCGGTGAGCAACTTATTAAAGTCAATTTGTTTGATGTTTATCAAGGTGATAACATTAATCAAGATCAAAAAAGCCTTGCTATCAGTTTGATTTTACAAGACAAATCACGTACACTTGAAGAAGAAGATATAACAAACATTGTAAGCAAATGTGTCACAGCCTTACAAATTCGTTTTAAAGCCCTATTAAGAGAATAATAACTATGACATTAACTAAAGCTGATATTGCAGATCGTCTTGCCGAGAAATTTAATATAGATCGCCAAGAAGCTAAAGTCCTTGTTGAACTTTTTTTTGAAGAGATTCGAGTGGCTTTAGAAAAAGGGGAACCAGTTAAATTATCCGGTTTTGGTAATTTTGCTATAAGAGATAAAAATTCACGCCCAGGTCGTAATCCAAAAACAGGGGAAAGTGTAGACATTTCAGCTCGTCGAGTTGTCACATTTAGACCGGGGATAAAATTTAGAGAACGAATTGAGAAAAATTTAGTTATCAATCACTAAATTAATCTCTTTCATCCATTAATCACATAGCCTTTCTTCAGTTGTAAAGCGGAAAGGCTATTTTCTTTTTTAATAAAGTAGTTGTATTATTTTCCCAAATAACGCATAATAACGCCTCTTCTATGGAGGCTCTATGGGTCCTCTTGCAACGTTTTTTTGCTCATCAGGTCAGGTCCGGAAGGAAGCAGCCAAAGTAAAAAGTATGTGTGTGGGATGTGGCTGATAGGGTCTCCTCCAAAGTAGTTTATAATAAAATATAATAGTAAATAGGTCTTGAATCTTAATAAAATAAAAGCCTAGAATAGAAAATATTGATGAATAAGGAAGTTTACTTTGAAAGTACCATATCTTCTTCCATTAACTATAGCAATGATTTTAAATGGTTGTTCTGTTTTACCTCATTCAGGGCCTAGCTTTTCTGCAATAAAGAATATTGATAAGCAGAATGGAAATTTAGATAAAATTTATAATCAAGTTAAGATTGTTAACCTAAATAATTTATCTCAGAATCCTAAAACAAATTTCCCAATTAATAATCCAAAATTCATCAATGAAATAAATGATAAATCAAGAAATATTGATAGTATTGGAAAAGGGGATACTTTAAAAATTTCAGTTATTGAGACACCGCCTGCAATTTTATTTACAGGAACGGGTGATACAGGTGCTCCAAAAACTGGGTTGACCGAATTGCCTGTTGTTATTGTTGACTCTCAAGGCTATATTTCCTTGCCGTTTGTAGGCGATATAAAAGCTATTAATCGAAATCCTTCACAAGTACAGAAAGAAATTGTTGAAAAATTATCTGGTATTGCTAATAGACCACAAGTGATTGTAACAGTTTTAGAAAAAAGATCATCAAGTGTTACAGTAATTGGAGATCAATTTAGTGGGAAAATGCCCATCACAGCTAAGGGTGAGCGATTACTGGATGCTGTTACTATGCTAGGTAACAATATGTACGATATTCGAGATACGTTAATACAAATAACTAGAAATAATAAAATCGATCAAATACCGTTAAGCCTAGTCTTATCTAATCCTAAATTTAATATTCATCTTCAGCAAGACGATGTGGTTACTTTAATTAATAAACCTAGTTCATTTATCTCAATGGGAGCAACCGGATCAACTAAAGAGGTACGCTTTGAAGCTATTGGTATTAATTTGTCTCAAGCTTTAGCTCGTATCGGTGGTTTACGTGATTCGCAAGCTAATGCTAAAGGTGTATTTGTTTTTAGGTATCAAGATACAATCAATACTAGTAAGAGTCAAGAACGAGTCCCAACAGTTTACCAAATTGATTTAAGTGATCCTAATTCATTATTTATTATGAATAATTTTCAAATTCAGAATAATGATATTGTTTATGTTGCATCCGCTCCAATAATCGAACTACAAAAATTCTTATATGCGATTTTTTCACCAGGGGTAGGGGTAGTTAATCAGATTAATCAAATTAGCGATTAGTATTTTTAATATACCTGCGAAAACATATGAGTTCTACTATCGTCAAAGCTAAAAAGTATTGGTTAAAACATTTAATTGTTACATTACCGACTGTATTATCAGTTATTTATTTTGGTTTAATAGCGAAGAATGTTTATACATCGGAAGCTACGTATATCATACGTTCTTCTGATACTCAATCTTCATTAGGTGGTTTAGGTAGTTTTTTTTCAAAAGTTGGAATTTCACGTTCTAATGATGATTCTTATGTAGTAATCTCATACATCAAATCCAGAGATGCATTATCTTCAATTGAAAAAGTTTTGCCTGTGCAAGATTGGTACACAAAAAAAGGGGATGTAATATCTCGTTTTAATGGATTTGATTTTGCATTCTATAATAAAAAAGAGTACTTTTATCAATACATGTGTAATATGATTAATGTTAATTTTGATACTTCTACAGGTATTGCTACAATTAGTGTTAATGCTTTTGATGCTAAAGATGCTTCTGAAATCAATGAACAATTGTTGAGAAAAGCTGAAGGTTTTGTAAACCAAATAAATTTACGAGCAAAACAAGATCTTATTACAGCATCTTTGGCTGAATTGAAAAATGCTGAATTATTGATGAAAAAAGAGGCTCAAGCATTATCTGAATTTCAGAAAAACAAAAATAAGGATGCTAATTTAGCAGAATATCAACAAATTCTAATCAATAATACTGTAGCCAAACAACAATTTGAAGCAGCAACATTGTCATTACGAAATGCGCAAGTTGAAATAACAAAAAAGCAACTTTATCTTGAACGAATCGAGCAACCGAGTCTTTCTGATGTTTCCTTTAAACCTGCCCGTATCTATAATATTTTATCAACATTTATTATTAGTTTAATGATTTATGGTATTGTTAACTTATTTGTAGCGGCTATAAAAGAGCATAAAGATTAATGATTGATTCTATATCTAAAACTTCTTTTTTACGTTCCCTTAAAATACAAATTAATATTTTGAGTGCTTTAGTTTTAAGGGAAATTATCACTCGCTATGGGCGCAATAATATTGGTTTTCTTTGGTTATTTGTTGAACCAATGTCATTTACTTTACTGATAAGTTTGATGTGGTTTTTTTTTAAAATAAATTCAGTTTCTAATCTCAATATAATTGCTTTTGTTATAACTGGTTATCCAATGGTAATGATGTGGCGTAATGCATCTTCTCGAGCAAAAAACTCAGTTAGCGCAAACCAAGCTCTATTATATCATCGAAATATAAGAATTTTAGATCTAGTTTATGCACGTGTTGCTCTTGAAATCATTGGTGCAAGCGCCGCGCAGGTATTTATTGTGATTATATTTATTTTTCTCGGATTGATAGTTATACCTTATGATCCATTTTATATGATATGTGCTTGGGGTTTGATGTGTTGGTTTTCTTTAGGATTGGGGCTTATTATTTTTGTTTTATCGTCTAAATATGAAGTTTTTGATAAGATGTGGGGAACATTAAGTTTTTTGCTTGTTCCTCTTTCTGGAGCTTTTTTTTGGGTTGATACTTTCTCTCCCGAAGTCCAAAAAGTTTTGCTTCTAATTCCTCCAATTAATGGTACAGAGATGTTTCGTGCGGGCTATTTTGGACCTTCAGTAAACACACATCAAAATGTTAATTATCTAGTCTTATGTGATATTGCTTTGCTATTTTTAGGCTTAGCAATGGTGAAAACTAATGAAGCTTATATTCTTGAGAATAACCAATGATAATCATCAAAGATGTTTGTAAAAAATATTCAACTAGAAAAGGCTATAAAACAGTACTGAATAATATTAATTTTTCCTTAAAAAAAGGAGAGAAAATAGGCATTCTAGGTCGTAATGGAGCAGGTAAATCTACACTGATTAGGCTTATCAGTGAAATTGAGAAACCAACTTCTGGAACAATAACTAGGAATATGAGTATTTCTTGGCCCCTTGCATTTTCAGGTGCATTCCAAGGTAGTTTGACAGGCATGGATAATTTAAAATTTATTTGCCGCATTTATGAATGTAATATCGAAAAAACAAAAAAATATGTTGAAGATTTTGCTGAATTAGGTGATTACTTGTTTGAACCTTTAAAAAAATACTCTTCAGGAATGAAAGCACGCCTAGCTTTTGCTTTGTCATTAGCAATTGAGTTTGACTGTTACCTAATCGATGAAGTGATTGCTGTGGGTGATTCTAGATTCACAGAAAAGTGTAAAAAAGAATTATTTGAAAATAAAAAAGATCGTGCACTTATTTTAGTTTCACATAATATGAATGCTATAAAAAACTATTGTGATAGAGCAATGGTATTAGATTCAGGTAATCTATATCAGTTTGAAACAATAGAAGAAGCATATAAATACCATAATAATCAACAGAAAATTTCTTGATAACTAAATAGAGCTTTGAATGAAAAAAGTTGTTATTTTCTCAAAAAAAATTTTATCTATAAAAAATATAAATCATTTTTTTTTCGATTTATCATTTAGTTATAAAAATAAAAAAAATGATGCTGATTTTGTTGCTGGTTGGGGGTATCGCCCAACTACTATTAAAGCTAGAGCATATGCGAAAAAAAATTCATTACCATTTATAGCTTTAGAAGATGGATTTTTACGTTCTATTGGTTTAGGACTTGAAGGATATCCTCCTTTATC
>NZ_LZGO01000036.1:0-333 GCF_001690235.1 Gilliamella sp. wkB292 | reverse complement strand
TTATCTCGCCTAGACTTGCCAATTTACTTTCAAACAATCAAGATTTTTTACATGATGTCCAGCTAATAGATGCAACTATAACTGTTAATGGTCGCAGCTATTCTGGTTATAAAGTATTAAATATTCTTCGTTTAATATCCTGTATTGATATGAATAAATCTGAATATATACCATTATTAGAGAGTTATCCTGATGGACCAATGAAATTTTTTGAAATCGTCTTTAAAGAAGATATAAATGAGCAATTTTGTATGGCAAGGTGTGAAGAATCTATAGGGCGAATTGTGATGTCAGAGTCGTTACGCCAGTTTTTTATAAACAATAAAGTAAAAG
>NZ_LZGO01000035.1:0-3842 GCF_001690235.1 Gilliamella sp. wkB292 | reverse complement strand
TATTTGTTATTGGTTAGTATTTAAAATCGTCATTTTATTACACTCTAATATTGTAATAATGATCCTATCCTTTGAATTGTTTTAAACGATATTGTTTGATTTATAATTATTCATTTTATTTAATAAATCTTACAATAAAATCATAAAGTAACATTTAACCAATTACATCAAAATTAAAAATGTTCATACCTTTCTATTAGTGCAAATTATCTTTCTTATTATCTCAATCAGATCGCGTAAATTGATTATAAAAAATCATTACTAGGTTATGGTTAGGATAAATAGGATTTTTCTGCTTAATATTAATTATTGATAAATAAGTTTTTTAGCATCAAACAATTGAGAATTATTTAAACCAATTTAACATTGGTGTTTTAGTTTATGTCTAATAAAAACTCATATTATACCTATTTGAACATCATTCATTTTAATTACCTAATTCTAAAATACTTATAAGGTTAATCATATGTCAATCAAAGATCCCGATAATATCCATTGGATAGTTGTTGTATATTTATTTTTTGTTACGTTACTTGGCTCATTAGCCAGTTATTGCTATCACTTACTCAATGGTCATAAGTTCTTTTTGTGGACGTTAATTGCTCAAATATTTATATCGATTTTTGCTGGTGCTTTGGTCATCCTTATTGCTAGTTATTTCAATTGGGCTTTTGAAATGGCGGGTGGAGTTGCAGGTTTGGCAGGCTGGTCAGGCGCTAATTTAATTAAAATATTAGAAGAAAAGTTACTTAAAAAAATGAAAGATAATGATTAATAAGTTATTTTTATAGATTATTGAAATAAATTAACCACATAATCAATGTAATAAATTATTCTAAAAATTATTGATTATTATTTTACTATTAATTGATAGTTAATAATGTTCTTTTTTATTTCTTCTGATTCCCATCAATTATCTAAAAAATTTCAATGCAATATACAGACTGATAACACTAAACAAAATTAGGAAAATGTAATGATTATTAGTGAAAAAGGGTTAGAACTTATCAAAAGTTTTGAAAGTTTAGCGGTCAAAGCCTATACATGTTCAGCTGGAATCTGGACCATTGGTTATGGTCACACCAAAAATGTGAAAGAGAATGACAGAATAAGTCAGGCACAAGCTGAATGTTTTTTAATGCAAGACTTATATCCAGTTGAACAGTCGATTAATAAATTGGTGAAAGTTAAGTTAAATCAAAACCAATATGATGCGTTATGCTCATTTGTATTTAATGTCGGTGTATCAGCATTTAATCAATCGACTTTATTAGCAAAATTAAATATTGGTGACTACCTTGGTGCATCGAAAGAGTTTTGTCGTTGGAACAAAATCACTGTCAATGGTGTTAAACAATCATGCATTGGTTTAGCTAATCGTAGACAAGCTGAAGAAGATTTATTTAATCATTTCTAACTAATCTTTTAGGGAAATAAAAATGGCAAAAATTGCAGGTGTTTTTATGTTTCTATGCTTGTTATTAATTTGTTTGTATATAAAACAAATCCAGGTATCTAAACAAAGGTTAGAACAAGTTCAAGAACTGACTAATAAGCTTTCTCAGCTTGAACAGAAAACGATAAAAGATAATCAGATTATTGCTAATAATGAAATTACAAAACGAAACCTTGAAAATCAATCCTTAGAATTGCAGGAAAAAATTGATGACTTACTTAAAAATAACCAATGTGCTAATGAGTATGTTCCTAGTGATATTACTAACAGCTTGTACGAAAGAGCAAAAAGTTTACATCAATCGACCAATATCCGAAAGCTTATTAACTGATTGTTTACCTGCTTTACCACCTAAACCATTAACCTTTGCGAGTAGTCTTAAATATAACGAACATTTGCTCAATGTTATTGAAAAGTGTAATCAAGATAAAAGGGCAATTCGAGCTTTAAACCAGTAAGGTGGTTGATAGAAATCAAAATGATATATCAATAAGTTATTAATCTAATTTCTATTCTTTTAAAGCGGCGTTAAGGTATTAAATAAAAATACCCAGTTTTTAATACATATTTTTACACTCTTTCATAACGTGGTTTTAATGAGTTAATTGACTTAAATTTATACTAAATTAACTCGTTATATTAATGCTATCCCCCATTTTGGTTGGCAGTCAATGCAATAACCCATTCCTTTAATCAAAAAAATGAATGGCAGGTTGTTTAATAACAACTTCGCTATCTACCTATCGATATGACTGGCTATTATTTTACTAAATAGTGAGTCATTTTCGATTATTACCTTGTGTAATAACATTAGTAAAAACTTGCGAAATAAACTTTTATTCAAAGTTAAACGCAAATTTCTTTTTAACTTAAATAACAAATAATGGAGAATTTTATGTCAAATTTACAAGATACAACACAAAACACTAATTTAATTTCTTTTGAACAAATTCTAAAATTGGTTAGTCCAGAAGCATTAGCCATTTATACAAGATACATTGACAGAATTGCCCAAAACGTTAATGGCAAAGAACAAGCTCGCCCAAACAGTTATGGTTTATTAAAGCTAGTAAATATGTTAGTCGTATCCGGTCTACATAAGAAATGTGCAGGCCTATTTTATTTAGCATCACCTATCAACATCAATTTCCCAGGTGAGGTTAAGTATGAGCATATTCGGTATGATGTATTTGGCTCAAATCATTTGGATAAATATTCAGCTTTCCCAACAGTTACAGTACAAGGAACGAAAATTGAAAATCAGGCAGACCTTTATGATCATCGACCTATTGAACCTGCGAAAGAGGATTTATGTTTAGTATTTATGATGTCTCAACCTTCAACTTATGGATTTGATTGGGGTGGAGAAAGCGAAGAAAACCACGCACATGCATTTTCTTCAGCCGGTAATGCTAGTAACTTCGGCGACGCTATCTTTAAATGGAATAGTGGTAAAGATTTTACTGCTGTAAAAAAATCTGAAGATACACAAGATCCTCTTGGGCTTTATGTGATTCATGTTAATGGAACTTCATTAGACTACCGTCATCGTACTGTTAAATTAACTAAATCAGTTCCACAGTCATATGCTAGATTCTGTGGATCTTTATTAAATTACAATACAATCAAAAATCCAAGTAATGGTACAATGAAATTGTATGCTACATTTAGTAATGGTGGAATAGGCGAGCAAGGTTTAACTTCAACTGAAATTGATAAAATTCAACAAATTTTTGCTGAATGCGAACCGTATCTATAATGAGTTAATTTGTATTGAAATTGAAAGCCCACAATTATTGTGGGCTTTTTCTCGCTAATAAATGACTAGAAAAATAATTTAACTTTTTGGTTATAATTTAAATTATTAAATAACTTTTCATATATATCTTAGTGCTAAATAATAGAGTGAAAAAGTTCATGTTTTAAAACGTGGTATAGAAGCTTTTGAGTGTAGCTACAAATAAGGTATAACCGCCTATCTACCATCTATTTAAATGATTAATTCTAGTAATAATTGTTAAATATTTTAGACAGTAGTTACAACGTTTTTAAAAGTACAATTCACCCCTCAAGTGTAAAAATTTAAAAAAGTACGCTTAAATCACTATTTAATAACTAAAAATTAAATGAAATATAGTCTTACTTGTTTCAAACTAGGTGTGCTTTATAAGTTATCCTCAATAAAAATTGACGTTTATGATCATTTTTTCGCGTTTTAGCAAATTAAATTAGGCTAATCAAAAAATCCAAGCTTTTTCAATTTTGAATTGAAAGTATTGATATGGTATAGAAAAATACTTTATGTACTGAAACTACTATCAAACTAAAAAATTCAAAAATTATAAAACAACACAAATTTAGTAAGTATAAATATTGTTCTATTTTT
>NZ_LZGO01000034.1:0-3395 GCF_001690235.1 Gilliamella sp. wkB292 | reverse complement strand
TGGTAATCAAAATTAAGTGATTAGTGTAATCAGCTTTTTAGATTAAAGCGTTCAATAATATTTATATAAATATAATATTTTTCGGTCAAAGTTAAGGATGCTTTTTTATTATTACATACTGAAAAAATTAGAAATTTAACTATATCAAGCATTTTAGGCTCTTCAATATTATTCTTTATTGCTAAAAAGCAGCCAGCATCCACATAATTGTTATGTTGCCTATTTTCACACCTTAAGCTTGAAACTAGCGGCTTGCAACAAGACGGTATTCACTAAAAATGACCATCAAAGTAACAGATCATTTAACTTACAAACGGTGCTGACTGTATTGGCTGTACAATCTACCGTCGAATCGGTTTTTACAATTAAAGTCGGTGCTCTAGTTTACTAATGATCATGTGCTTTACCATTCATTGGTGAAATTAAAATAATCGTCTAGTTCTAAGTGTATTAATAGCAATAGAGGAATATCTGTTCGGTTGCCATGAGGATAAAATAATTAATGTTACACGGTTAAAGCCTTATTTATGATTTATGTTACTAACCCCTATTTTATTTGTCTGTTGATAATGAGCAATAATTTTAGATCATGATTGAATGATTAATTCATCATTTGTTACCGTTTTGCTTGTTTGCTCAATATTGGATTGCTTTGATTTTTTATTTAACATTGTAGTTGGTGGTATTGGTATAGCTAATCGTTTACTTCTTTATACTTCAAATGCCATAGTAGCGAGATTAGTAGCCGCGGCGGATTTAAAATCCACCGCTGTTATCTAAATCATCATTCGTTATTGACTCGTAAGTACAAATGATAGAGGGCTACATTTGGACAGCCTTAATTCATGAAATTTTCCTAAAAATCACCATGAATAATAATTTGATCAAATTTTTCATAAATTAAACTATCGGTTCGAACTTAAACCACAATAATTACTTAATCACATAAAACGATTGACGATATGCTTTTAAAAGCATTTCTTTTATCAAGATAAGAATCCACTTTCTCTTAATGCTAATTTTTTTAATTTTATTTATACAGCGTTCGATTGCTCTTTTTTGGAATCGGCAACTTGGTCTGCTCAGGTTGCCCTTGCCGCTGCGACTTTACATTAACAGTTTATCCTTTATTACCTATACCCACAACTTAAGGATTAAGCACTAAGGATAGACGCAAACCAACCATTGTTGATCATTTTTGGTAAAAGGGTTAACGGCGCCGTTGCCAGCATAAGCAGCGAACAACAAGTCCGAACCATCGCTAGCGGTAGCCCAGTAGGGGCCTATGTAGAAACCGGCAGAGAGATAGTAATGCCAGTAGTACATATCTCCCCATTCAGTAAAGAGACCAGCACCGATATTACGCTCATAATAATCACCACTGGATGGCGGTATGCCGGGTGTCGGTAACGGCTGCTTCCCACCACTACACACAGAAGTCGCCCAACACCAATCAGAATGTCCAATTGAGTTAGTTAACTCTTTTACCAGTGGCAGACGATAACCACCACCTAAACTGTCACACCAGGATAAGGCGTTATCAAGTGCGAGAGGATCGCCTTGGCGGTTGACGAACCACTGCTTTAACTCAAAACCATAGCTTAATACCGTTTTATTACGACTATCTTTACCCTCTATCACAAAAGTCTGCGGTAAGCTAGGTGTAGCCAAACTACCCGGTAATGCTGAATCCTGTTGGGCTTTTGTTGCTGCTGGACCAGTAAGCGTGACGCGTATGAAATTTGGATTAGCGGGTGATGGTGTCATGGTAGCGGTAATACCACCTTGAGTGACAGTTGGCCAGGTTAATGTAGAGCTATCAATATTTTCTATGTCTAAATCAAAAAACAGATTATTAGCACCGGTAGTCGGGAAGTTAAGCTTGTACTGCGATGGCCCAGCTGCTTGCTTTACAAAACCCCGTTTTGGATCAAAAGGGCCGTCTTTGCGGTGTCGGGAAATGAGCATATTCGGCCTAGCGTAACAGATTTTAGGCACGGATTTAGGTCTGGTGATATAATAGGCAGCCGTGCTACCACTAAAATTACCACTATTTGGTACTCCATACTGGGTGGTTAAACTACCATCAGTACTGGTTAATTCTACTTTATAAGGTGCCATACAGCTATCTATGTTGGCACTATGCGTCACGGCTCGATTCAATTTATCGGTAATGCTCACGCTTAAATTACCAGTCGCGGTAATTCCATTAGTACCCTGACCATCACCATCATCATCCCCCCAATAATTGTAAGGCTCACCAATTAAATCGTTTAAGGCGATAGCGTTAACAGTGGCAGGAACCAGCATACCAATATCACTAAAGTGTTCATTAGCTTCTGGGAGAACGATTGGATTATCCGCGGTTGAAGTATTATTGTCCGGTGTGTAGGTGGTTTGAGTAGTGCCGTCAGAAACGGTAATACCTAACAGCCCCTCAGTCGTAGTGACCTTAGTGACCCCATTATCAGAGGTTAAATACGGCGCACTACCATGAATGACTTGCGCCGTCGTTGCCGACAACGCTTGAGTCGTAGCGGCATACAGCAATAATAACCATGGTATCGATGCTAAAGCCAGTTTAGATAACGGGCCTGATGCTTGAGTTGGCGTAAAAAACAAGGTTAGACGTAAGATTAACCTTAAATTTATCGCTTTAATTAAGCGATAGCATAACGCTAAACTAAATGTGCATCTTTTACTTACTCTGATTGCTGAAAAACGATGGTGAGTTACCTTGCTTCGATGAAATAAGTTAAGTGTAGAAGTAAGAGTTGAATTAAGCTTTAACCTAAAGAGAGATTGGGGGGTTTTTAAAACATTGTTTTGCCAGCGCTGGTGTCTGGTGTCTGGTGTCTATAATTATACTGCATGGCGTTCCATCCGTCAACTAATCTGTTATTTTATTTGATTTTTTTATGTTAAATGGCTATAAATCAAGCTTAAATAAGCTTAATTTTTTGAAATTATAAGGCTATGATAAAAAAAAGTCACTCATTCAGCTGAATTATTTGTAAAGAAATGTAAATAACACCATAAATAATAAATGTTAATAGCCTTTAAATAGTCAAACATATCTGAAGTATAGTGGATTATTTTTTTATTCAAAAATATATCACCCGCTTGTTTATTAAAGTTCTGAATAGATTTTATGGAATTTAGATGGGTTAAGATTGTTGATTTTAAGTCGTTCATCTAAAACGATGTAAAAAGTAAAATAACTGAAGAAACACAATGCAACACTTTTTTCACTCAATAACGTTAACGTTTGTAAGGAATATCTAAAATATAATCAGTTATTTACTGTTTTAAATGAATATATTTCCATTATAAATCTTTAAAATTAAGATTATTTTTCCTAAAAAATTTATTTTAGTCTTTAAAATCGTGGTTTT
>NZ_LZGO01000033.1:0-42134 GCF_001690235.1 Gilliamella sp. wkB292 | reverse complement strand
TGGTACGCAAAGATAAGGCACAAATTTGATAGGGAAATTATCGATTATTGGTTGTTTAAGTCAATTTAAATTAAGATCATTTAACCACCATTTTTTAATTTATTATATCGGCTAACCTAGCAGTAAACATGTTAATTTTTGGCTATTATTTAGTCCATTTCGATCTATTTACATTAGTTTTTATTGAATCCTCAAAAATAAACTGTATATTTATACAGTGAAATTCGTTTTTTATCACGAATTAAATAGATGTAATTCCGTTAGTATCGATAAATTATGTTAGGAGAGTATGCTTGCGTAAAGTTTCTATTATTGTGCTTGGCATGGTGGATGGTTCAGTAAAAAAACATTTACCTTTGGTTGATACGCCCGTCAGGGCGGGTTTTCCTTCTCCGGCGGATGATTATTTGGAAACTAAACTTGATCTTACCGATCACTTAGTTAAACATCCAAGCGCAACCTATTATATCAAAGCACAAGGCGATTCAATGATTAATTACGGCATTTATAGTGGTGATCTGCTAGTTGTAGATCGCTCTTTAATGCCGCAGATAGAAGATATTGTGGTCGCTGCTGTTGATGGTGAATTAACCTGTAAATGTTTAGGGCTTATTAATGGGCAACACCATTTATTGTCGGGCAATGAATTTTATCCGCCCATTTCGCTAGCGGGTAAAGAGGTACATATTTGGGGCGTAGTAATACATACGATTCACTCCTTGCGAAAGCGTGGCAACACATGATTGGTTTGATTGATTGTAATAACTTTTATGCTTCGTGTGAGCGAGTTTTTAACCCAAAACTAGAAAAAAGACCAATTGGTATTTTGTCCAATAATGATGGTTGTGTTATCGCTCGCTCAAATGAACTTAAGCCATTAGTACCAATGGGTATGCCCGCATATCGAATTGAACCCAAAATCCGTAAACACATTACTTTATTAAGCTCGAACTATGAACTTTATGGCGACATGAGCCAACGGGTTTTTAATACAGTCGGTCATTATACTGCCGATATTCAACCCTACTCCATTGATGAAGCCTTTATTCAATTAAATGGGTTTAGCGATGTGATAGCACATTGCCAAAATTTAAGAACAATTGTAAAACGAGATACAGGTATTCCTGTCAGCATTGGTATTGCAACAACCCACACTTTAGCAAAGTTAGCAAATCATATAGCGAAAAAACAGGCTAGATATCAGGGCGTCTACCACCTTCCTGACAAGCCTGTTTTATTGGATAAAATTTTAAAAACATTTCCAGTAGAAGAGATTTGGGGTGTGGGTAGACGTATTGCCCAAAAATTACAAGCATTAAATATTCATAGCGCATGGGATCTACGTCAAGCAAATTTAAAACAGATTAGACAACAATTTTCAGTCATACTTGAACGTACAGTACTCGAGCTACAAGGTGTCAACTGCATTGAATTAGATGATCTCAACACGCCTAAACAAAACATCATGACATCGCGAAGTTTTGGACAACTAACTGGGGAATTATTTGATATACAAGAAGCCATTCGCATTCATGCCAGTCGAGGAGCTGAAAAACTAAGACAGCAAAACGCTATTGCTAATGCGGTGCTAGTCTTTTTGAAAACCAACCGCTTTCGTCAAGATTTAATGCAATATAATCCTTCAATTGTAGTCCCTTTATTAACACCAACTGATGATACAAGACTAATTATTCACACTGCACAAAAAGGGTTACAGGCTATTTATAGAAAAGGTTTTTTGTTTATGAAAGCGGGCGTAATGTTACTTGATTTAAAGGTAAAAGATAGCTTCTGTCAAACTGATTTATTTAGTTCTGAGCTTACGCCTAACTTACAACAAAAAAGTGATCAATTAATGAAAACAATCGATAACATTAATCAAAAAATGGGCAAAAATACCATTCAATTAGGGGGTAATAGAAAAACGGCACCTTGGCAAATTAAAAGGGAACTGCTCAGTAAACGTTACACTACGCGCTGGGATGAATTACCACTAGTTAAATAAACATAAAGTTTACATCATAATCAATTTATAACTTGAGTAACATATTAACTAAAATTCTCAATAAAATAATAAATAAATGGTTTACGTTTGCTTAAATTTTGTTGCTAAGAGATATAAAACACAGACTAGATAGTTAATTGCTTAATCAATCAGAACCGACCTTTTTAAAGGCTTTAGCGTCGAAAAATCAAATCACTGCAAATTATCACCATGATTTGATGGTAAATTTATTTGATTGTAAATATTAAGATGCAGATGGTGTTAATAGAACAATCATTCAATTGTGTTATTCATATTTTGAAAGTCAATATTTCAAATCTAATTAAAATCGCATCTAATATTAATAATCCATACAGCTATGTAGCGATTTTTAAGTTTGTACACAAAATAGTCATTCCAATAAAAAGACTATATAGGTGTAAGTCTCTTGCTTTAAACCTATATAGTAACTAACTTGCAACTAATGAGGCATCTAAAAATACACCTGACTAACCATTACAACTTAGTTCCTATAAAATAGGAACTAAGTATACAATTTCGCAATATTTTTATCGACAAATCGGTGTACATCCCTGTGCTAACTGCAATAAGTTATAACCTACGTATCCTGTTTCAATATCAGTACTAAACATAAGTTTATCGGTATAAGCTTGGTTACTCCAGGTACATCCTGTTGAGGTATCAAAGTTACTATTAGGATAAGCTTTATATAACTCGCCCCACTCTCCAGCAAACGTACCATCAATATCTCTAGATAAACGTTCCTCTTTATTTTCAATCCATGCAGGTAAGGAACCTGTTCCATGTCCCGTAACCGCGTATTTAGCACTAGGTGCATTGGTTAAATCAGTGATCGAAAATAAATAACTCGCTGCAACAGAGGCACTAATAACACCTAATCCATTTGGCTTTCCTGAACAAGCATTAGCAGCAGGAAATATATTATCACCCGAACTCATGGTATCTGACATTTTATACAGTGTACTCGGAAGTGGGCGAGCCCATTTACTCACTGTAAACGTATAGCTAAATGTTTTTTGTTCAAGTGGTGATCCAGCTTTTGTTCTAGCGGTTAATGTTATGGTAAATGGAATAGTAGGATGATTATCAGATCTAAGTGTAACAACCCCCTCACTCGTAATTGGCGCTAAAGATGGATTACTTGAAGAAAAACTATAATCAGTCTGTGCATTACTCATTTTGAGTGTGAAATTTGCGTAGTTGAATCCTGTTGTTGGAAATTTTTTTGATGCTGTAGGAGAGTAACCGCGATAAGGTTGAAAAACCGCTGGATTATAACCATTGGCAAATTTACAATTGGTTGAATTACATGTGTTATATTTATCTCGTCGTGAAGAGTCAAAAAATCTCAAACTACCTGGTTTAATATGGCAGATTTGTTGTTCATCAACTTTTATTGTATAGATTTTGCTGAAAGTACCATAGTCATTAATATAGGGAATGCCATATTTTGTTTGAACGCTAATATTATTAGAACTAATGGTTAAAGTATAAGGGCTTAGACATGAATCCATAATGCTATTTAATTGATCTGCGGTCACTGTTTTAGTCGTACCATCATAATCTTTATAACTCCAAATAGCTGTCAGCTTTCCCAAGACGGGTGGTTTTTCATTAACATCTTTTATTGATGTAAATTCATCACCATCGATATCACCATAATGTAATCCTTCTATGGTAGAAATATTTTTTGCCACCCCGTCAGCAATGACTTTCGTTTCGACCTGATTAAATTTAGTATTGGCCGATACCCAAAGTATTTCATTTGATTTTGAGGGCGTGATATTAATAACGCCTTGTTTAGTTATCGGAGCTTTGAAACTAAACAAATCATCTAAATCTAGATAGGGTTTATTGCCTTGAATTATTTGTACCGTTTTTGAAGTTAGCGCATAACTTAACTGACTAAACATTAATGTCATGACTAACAGTAAAAATACCTTAAAACATAATTTAATTTTGTGACAAAAGTGATGGACAATGAGACGATAAAGTAAGTGTATTAATTTTTGATCAAGATTTTTAAGAAAAGAATAAAATAATTTACAACAATAGCCTTTTTCAATTACAGACTGTTTGTTATATAACATATGTAAACTGCTGCCTGCTTTACCACAATATAACACCATAAAAAATACCCTTACACAAGTTAAATGCATGGATAATATATTAATTTATTTGAAAAAATTAATATATTGATGGATAAATACAAACTGGACTAGCTATTTTTTTAAAATAGCATAACAGTAATAAAAAGATGAAACACAATTTGGTAAAGAAAGTTTAATTGCATTTGTGTATTTCAATAATAGTAAATTATTGAATAAGCACAATTTGAAATGCTAAAGTAATCAATTAGTTTATGTTATTAACCCCAGAAACTGGGGTATAAAATATGTAATTACGATCCCATATTGACAATTGATTTTCGAAAACGCTTGAGGGAGATGATAAAAAACACACTACCAATAGCTAATAACCACGCAAAAGAAGTCCACACCACACTTAGACCAGCCCCACGATATAATATAGCTTGTCCTAACTCAACAAAATGAGTAGTTGGCGCAATCATCATAATATTTTGAACAATCTCTGGCATGCTTTCTCGAGGAGTGCTTCCACCTGATAACATTTGTAATGGTAACAAAATTAAAATAAGCAACATCGCAAATTGAGCTGTTGATTTTGCTACTGTTGCCATGAAGATACCAAGTGACGTTGTCACAAATAAATGTAAAGCAGCACCAATAAGAAATAAGCTGATTGAACCTGCTATAGGTACACTTAACCAACTATGTACAACCAATAATAAAGCGACCCAAGTTGAAACCAGCACAACTAATCCCATTGACCAAATTTTAGAAAGCATAATTTCAAATGGTGTGACGGGCATGGAAAGAAGATGATCAATTGTGCCATGTTCCCTTTCGCGCATTAAAGCTGCACCCGTTAGAATAATAGATAACGTTGTGACTATATTAATAATTTCCATAACTGAGCCAAACCATGATCGGGTTAAGTTTGGGTTAAAAGCGGTATGCACTTGAATGTTAACGGGTAGATTTGTCGCCTTACTATAACGATTCACATATTCAGTTATTTCACCTGTAATAATTTGAGTTATATAACCGTTACCAACAAAAGCTTGTCCCATTCGTGTTGCATCAATATTGAGTTGAATTTCTGGATTTTGGTTATTGAGTACATCTCGTTGAAAATTAGGCGGAATATTTAATGCAAAGGTATAATTATCCGTATCCATACCTCGATCCACATCCTGCATGGAATATAATTTAACAGGTTGATTAAACATAGGTGGATAAAACGCCGCAGTAATTTGTCTGGACAAAGGCGAATCATCTTCGTCAACAATTGCAATTGACGCATGATGTAACGAATCTGAAGTTGCAGTTGCAGCAATATAAATATCAAAGGTAAAACAGTAGGCTATTAATAAGAGCATAATAGGATCGCGTAATAATCCCCATAACTCTTTTATACCTAAACGATAAATATTAATTAATGTTTGCATAATATCTACCCCTCCTGCTTTTTAAGCAGAAAAATACTTGCACCAAGCACTATTGGAATGGTAATTAATAAAGCCAAAATAGAGTTATGCAAATCAACAAAATTTAACGCTTTATTGAATATCCCACGTGCAATAATTAACATATGCGTTGTAGGGTAAACTTCACCAATATAACGACCACTACCTTCTAACGAGGCGACGGGATTTAACAATCCAGAAAACTGTATAGCCGGTAGCATGGTTCCTACACAAGTTAAGAAGATAACGGCAATTTGACTGCGTGTTATGGTTGATGCTAACAAACCGAATCCTGTAGAAATAATACAATAAGCAAAAGCAGCTAAGCATAGAGTAAACAAACTACCTTTAATTGGCACCCCAAATATTGTAATTGCCATAATTAATAGTAATAGAAAGCTAAACATAGAAATAATAATATAAGGAACTTGTTTACCTAATAAGAACTCAGCCCGTGTTACCGGCGTAACATATAAATTAATAATTGAGCCCATCTCTTTTTCACGAACGACAGATAATGCCGCCAACATAGAAGGAATCATTAGCAATAAAATTGGAATGACGGCTGGTACCATCGATGGTAAGCTTTTAATATCTGGATTATAGCGATACCGGGTTTCAATATTGGCCAAGCTAGATGATTGTGAACTAGAGCTTTCTTTGTTTTTTTCACTTAACCAAGCAAGATGCATACCTTGAACATAGCCTTTAATGGTATCAGCTCGCATTGGCATAGCACCATCAATCCATATAGCAATATCAACCGGATCACCACGTTGAACATCTCGACCAAAATTTGGCGGGATTTCAATAGCAAGTGCTATCTTATTACTACGCAATCTTGCATCCATATCATTATAGTCAGTTAAAGGAGGCTGTTCTATAAAATAGCGTTTAGATCCTGACAAATTAAGCGTGTAATTTTGACTTAGCTCACTCTGATCACGATCTAATACAGCAAAACGTAAATCCTCAACATCCATCGTTATCCCATACCCCATTACCAGCATTAGGATTGCTGAACCTAATAAGGCTAATAATGCGCGAAGTGGATCGCGTGATAATTCCAAAGTTTCACGCCACAAGCAACCAATCATTCGAGTAAAGCTAAAGCCTCGAAGGTGATGCTCTTTTTTAGCACGATCTTGATCATTGGTAATCGTTTTAGCATTCGTTACAGAATTTTCATCGGCATGACTATCATCAGCACCTGCTTCAACTAAATAATCAATAAAGGCTTCTTCTAAAGTTTTAGCTTTTTTGGACGCAATAATATTATCTGGCGTGTCACTTGCTAATACTTTACCTGCATGCATTAACGATATTCTATCGCACCTTGCCGCTTCGTTCATAAAATGGGTAGTAATAAAGACAGTAACTTTATCTTGTCTTGATAATTCAATAATCAAACGCCAAAAGTCATCACGCGCTATAGGATCGACACCTGAAGTAGGTTCATCAAGAATAAGAATTTCAGGATTATGCACAACAGCAACAGAGAGCGATAATCGCTGTTTAACGCCTAAAGGTAAACTATCAGGTAAGCTTTGTCTATGTTGTTCAAGTCCAAAACGTTTAACTAATTGTTCAACGCGTTCTGGTATTTTGCTTTCTGCGATACCAAATAGGCGAGCGTGCAACACAAGATTCTGTTCAACCGTCAATTCACTATACAATGAAAAAGCTTGTGACATATAACCTAAGTGCCGCCTGACATTAATATCACTGGCATCAACAGGCTTACCAAACAACCAAGCCTGCCCTGACGAAATCGGTAATAAACCAGTAAGCATTTTCATGGTTGTTGATTTACCACAACCATTGGATCCTAAAAAGCCAAAAATTTCACCTTGTTTAATCGAAAAATTAACATGATCAACAGCTATAAAATCACCAAATTGTTTAGTTAAATCTTTCGCTTCTATCGCTATTTGTAAATCTTTTGAAAGATCTAATGGTGGAATTTCGACGGGTTGATAACCTTGTTTTGCATCATCAGGCATTAACTGGATGAAAGCGTCATCTAAATTATCTTTCCCTGTTTGGTTCAATAGCGATTGAGGCGTTCCAGTTTCAAGGATTTTACCGCCATACATAGCAACTAACCAATCAAAATTTTGTGCTTCATCCATGTAGGCAGTCGCAACAATGACACTCATTTGTGGTCTTTGCGAACGAATTTTGTTAATCAGTTGCCAAAATTGAGCACGAGAAAGCGGATCAACCCCTGTGGTAGGCTCATCAAGAATTAATAAATCAGGATCATGAATTAAAGCAGAACATAAACTGACTTTTTGTTTCATCCCTCCGGATAGACGACCAGCAGGTCTGGATAAAAATGGATAAAGCCCTGTGCTATGCGTTAATTCATCAATGCGACGTCGCCGTTCGGCTGCATCATTACCAAAAAGCCGAGCAAAAAATTGTAAATTTTCTTCTACTGATAACGTTGGATATAAATTTTTCCCTAAGCCTTGAGGCATGTAAGCAATACGAGTACAAACTTTATTACGATGTGATTTATCGTGCATATCACCATCTAAAACATACACCAACCCTTCTTGAATAACATGTGCGCCAGCAATGAGTGACAATAAACTTGATTTACCTACCCCATCAGGTCCAATCAATCCTACCATGCACCTTGGTGGAATTTGTAAACTAACATTATTCAAAGCACAGGTTTTTTTATAATGCAACGTCACATTTGACACGGTTACCACTGCGTCGTCTATCGATTTAACATTATGAGCGATAGATAAATCTTTATTGTCTGATTCTGACATGAGCTATCTCCAATTATTTAGTTGGACATTTAGCAACATCAGATAACTTAGCTGGCCACGGAGTTTTAGGATCAATCCGTACCCAAGCAACGCCAGGCACACCTGTTTTAACTTGAGTTAGATAACATTGTAATAATTCTGGGCTTAGTTGAGCTTTAACCCTGAACATTAATTTTTGACGTTCATCTTTGGTTTCAACAGTTTTAGGGGTAAATTGCGCCACACTAGAGACAAATGAAACTTTAGCCGAAATAGCAACATCTGGAAGCGCATCTAAGACTAATCTAACTTCATCACCAATGGCAACTTTTCCAGCTATGGTTTCGGGTAAAAAGAAGGTTAAGTAAACATCGGATAAATTAACCAAATTCAAAACCTTTCCACCAGCAGACAATACTTCACTAACTTGTGCTATACGATATTGAATTCTACCATCAACAGGGGCGGTTAATGTACTATCATCTATATCTGCTTGAATTTTTGTAATATTAGCACTAGCAACATTAATTGCTGAATGAGAACTATCCACACCAGCTTGAGCAACTTCAATGGCTGCATCAGCAGCTGTCACTTGCGATTTTGCAGAATCTAACGCCGCTTTTGCGCTATTCACTTTTGCAGTATCGTCATCAAATTGTTGGATAGATAATGCCCCTTTTTGGTAAAGGGCTGTGGTTCGTTGTAAATGTTTTTGAGCAATGTCGAGATCACTTTCCCGTTGATTTACGTCAGCTTGAGCAGCGACTTTATCACTCATTTTTAGAGAGACTTGGGCTTTGGAGCTCGCTTCATTACTTATTGCCTGTCGATATTGAGCTTGTGCCTCGTTCAATTGAGCTTGCAAGGTATTGGTTTGCATGATAACTAATGGTTGACCTGCTTTAACAAAATCACCTTCATTAACGTTAATTTTCTCGATTCTGCCAGCAAGCTTTGTTGAAATATTAATTTCTGTCGCCTCTATACGACCATTGCCACTTACAAAATCCGGACCAAATCCATCAGTTTTTAATTGTTGCCACAAGATACCACCACCAATAACAACAACGACAACAATAAGACCCCATTTCTTACTTATTTGTTTCATGACCTACATCCCATTTTAAACTGATTATTTATATTATAAATTTCATAACTTTATTGTGTATTTATATGCATAATGCATCGACATTGATTAAATAATATCAGATGTTTTTTATAAATAAAATCAACTATAAAAACAAAGGCAGTAAAAGCTAAAAAAATTTAATTTAAAACATTAAGGAGTTTAAAAAAACATGATTAATCATAAGGTAAAGTGTATTTCAATCCAGAAAGCTCATTAATCAATTATTGGTAGATTTACTATCTTGGATAAAAAAGTTTTAATTGTCTTCGCTATAGATTTATCTGATTTAATTCAAATAAGGTATCAATGCGGTATCTACAAATTAACTATTTTTGTATTAAAAGCACGTTATCTTGCCATAACATCTAATATTATCTGACTAAAACATTATAAATTGAAATTCATCTTATAAAATAATTAATGAAACCATTTAGTTATATATAGGAAAATGATAATGTAAGTGGTATGCTTGCTAGAACGATTATTCGATATTAAGATTTTTTTCACAAGGTGATTTTTATGGCTCTTCCCTCTTTTTTAACACTTTATAACGAACTTATTTCGACTCCAACCATTAGTAATGTAACCAATGCTAAATTAGATTACTCCAATAAACCACTCATAGATAAATTAGCTAATTGGTTTGAAGAGCTTGGGTTTACTATCGAAATTCAAGCTGTCCCAAATACGCGTCATAAGTTTAATATGCTCGCAACGTATTCGAATAGTAACAATAAAACTCAAGGTGGCTTATTATTAAGTGGGCATAGTGATACAGTGCCATTTGATGATGGTCAATGGACAAAAGATCCGTTCAAATTAACTGAAGAAAATAATAAGTTATATGGACTTGGTACTGCTGATATGAAAGGTTTTTTTGCTTTTATTCTCGATGCTTTGCGAGATATCGATCTAAAAAAACTCACTAAACCAATCTATGTTCTTGCTACTGCCGATGAAGAAACGTCAATGGCTGGCGCCTCATTTTTTGCCAAACAAACACAATTACAACCCGATTGCACAATTATTGGCGAACCCACATCATTGATTCCTATCCGAGCACACAAAGGCTTTTTATCCAATTCAATTAAAGTTATTGGTAAGTCTGGACACTCAAGCGATCCAGACAAAGGCATTAATGCAATTGAAGTGATGCATCTAGCTATTGAACGTCTATTAATCCTTAAACAAAAATTCAAAGAACAATATCATAATGATGGCTTTAGTGTGCCCTATCCTACCTTGAATTTAGGTGTGATTCATGGCGGTGATGCGGCTAATCGCATTTGTGGTTGTTGTGAATTAATTATTGATATTCGGGTATTACCAGATAATGATGTTGACACATTATATAATGCGCTATGTGAAGCATTACAACCCGTAATGGATAAATATCCCAATAGGCTTTCAATTGAATACGAAGTTGCGCCAATTCCGGGGTATGAATGTAAAAAAGATCATCCTGCATTACAACATATTGAACAGCTAGTTGGTCACACCGCTCAAACGGTTAATTACAGCACTGAAGCGCCTTATTTAAATCAAATTGCACCAACCATTGTTTTAGGACCTGGCTCTATTGAACAAGCTCACCAACCTGACGAATTTATTTCAATGGACTTTATAAAACCAACAAAAGTAACGATTGAAAATTTGATTAAAGATTTTTGCCTTTAATTAGATAAATACGCCGACACCGTCGGCGAATAAAGTTACCTTGAATTATGCTAATTTGTCATTTTTATGGTTATTTCCCCATTGACAAAGCATATCTAAAATCGGCACCAAAGACTTACCTCGATCTAATAGCCCATATTCCACTTTAGGGGGAATTTGTGGATACTCTTTTCTAAAAATCAATTTATCTTTTTCCATCTCTTTCAAAGTGTTACTTAGTGTTTTAAACGAAATGTTATTGATACTCCGTTTAAGTTCATTAAATCGCATTGATGGTTGATTTTCATTTAACCAATAAAGAATAACAATCTTGTACTTACCTCGAATCATTGAGAGTGTGTAATTAAATCCACTATTCTCAAAATGATCTTCGGCACAATGATGATTTTCCATGTTTACACTCTCCCTAACGATAGTACATAACTGTAATTACCGTACTTTAAAAATAATGGTATCAAGACTATTATGGCTCAATTATAAATAGATAAGAGATATTTACAATGAAACAGACTTTAGTGATTATTGCGCATCCAGATTTAGCCTCTTCAAATGTTAACCGATGCTGGTTTAATAAATTAAATCAATATTATGATCAAATAACCCTACATGATCTTTACTCACACTATCCCTCACGTAAAATAGATCCGAGTTTTGAACAAAACTTAATTGAAAATCATCAAAACTTAGTTATTCAATTTCCAATATATTGGTTTAATTGTCCACCATTATTAAAACAGTGGCTCGATGAGGTTATGACTTATGGTTGGGCCTTTGGCTCTTCGGGAAATAAATTAAAAAATAAAAAAGTAGGATTAGCGGTTTCGGCGGGTATAAAAGAAGCTGACTACTGCGAATCGGGACAGTATAAATATACACTCGAGCAGATTCTAAAACCATTTGAGTTAACAATGAATTATGTTCAAGCTGATTATCAGCCCCTTTTTGCGATTTATGGCGCAAATAATGAGCCAGACTACCCAGATAAAATTACACAAAACGATATCGAAAAAAGTGCCGATAATTATGTAATTTGGATGAAAAAATTAGGAATGCTAATTTAAATTATTTAATTAAAGTACATTAATGCCTATCATTAAATAAAGCTATTAACGGTTAGAAGTATAACTTAAATTACCAGCAATGGAGCGAATTTCTCATTGAAAATGGTACATATGGTTTTATTTTTAACAGAAAAATGAAACGCCATAGACACCTAAATATTATTTAAAAATATCTATGGTTTTTAGATCTAATTACCCTTTATTACCAATTTGATTCAGTAGCAAACAACACAACAATACCGTTAAACCTGATTAAACTTGGAAAGTGGCAAAATCAGTCGCGATCTCACTATTCGCAAATACTGTTTTCGCTTCATCCACTAATTTTTGATTATCTTTTGCGTTATAACGTGGACTAATATGCGTTATGATTAGGCGTTTAGCATTAGCTTGTTTTGCAATTGTGGCGGCATGAACTGTAGTTGAATGCCCGCGCTCAAGGGCTTTCTCACTTAAAGCATCTTCTTGTGTAGCTTCATGCACAAGTAGATCAACATCGTTAGCCAATTCAACTGACGCATCACAAGGTATTGTATCGCCTAAAATTGCCAGTTTTTTACCTTTTCTAATATGTCCTTGATAATCACGCCCATTAATTACACGTCCATCTTTAAGTGTGATGGTTTTTCCTTCTTTCAAGGCTGAGTAAAGCGAACCAATATGAATCCCATCTTGCTGTAATTTATCTATATCTAACGTTGCAAGTAGATCTTTTTGGATTATTCGATAACCAAAACACGGTACACGATGTTGTAATAATTTAGCTTCAACACAAAACTGATTATCGTCAAAAACAGTGCCATCCGCTTCTAATTCGATAATATTAAGTGGATAAGTTAACCAAGATTGACTGACTTCAATCACTGTCTCAATAAATCGTTTAATCCCTTTTGGGGCAATTAAAGTTAAAGGTGATTGATTTTGCATCAAAGAACGACTGGTTAACACACCCGGTAAGCCAAACAGATGATCACCATGCAGGTGGGTTAAAAAAATCACCTCCAATTTAGCCAAGCTAAATTTAGCTTTTTGCATCTGCATTTGTGTGGCTTCACCACAATCAAAAAGCCAAAGTCGCCCTCGTTCTTGCCTAACATCTAGCATAATACTACTAACATTACGTTCAGCCGTTGGTGAGCCGGCACTGGTGCCTAAAAAGGTTATATTCATAAAATCTATCTATTATTTTTGTTTTTGCACTCAATATAAGAATAGCTCAACTGTTGGCTATTGAACTATTTATTATAGTAACCTTGGTTTATTTATTTTTTAAATTCAAATCAGAAAGTTCATGACCAAGTTGATCAGCTTGGCGATAATTAAGTTTGCTTACACAAGTTAAACGCCGCATTTCAAGTGCATTAGTTATTGCACCACCGCTAAAGATTTGAAATATTGGCAATGTACGTCACGATAATGAGCAAACGCTTCGTTAGATAGAGTCAATTTGCGTTTAGCTAAAAGCGAAAACTGCTCATCGTCATCCCATTTTGAAAGTAAATTAAAAGCGTTTTGTTCAACTTGCTGTAAGGCAAGTTGGCTTTGTTTAGCCTGTTTTTGTAAACACACTAATCTATCTGATTGTGAAAAAGCCTCACACTCGTCAAGCTGGGCTATCATTTTATCGGCCAAGTCAGTAGTTGTAGAGGCAAAGATACCAAAGGATGATAAATTCAATGTTAACAATACAATTAACGTATCTATTCTCATTTTTTGATTATTTATCATCACATACCTAACATATTGTTAATATCTGATAATGAAGGTATAACATCAATTGATTTATGCAATCTTATTGATGAATAACGATGTAGATGATGAGATACTAAATATTTTTTCGCTCAATAGTCTGTTCACCCCAAAATAGCTTGTCTGCTTTAGTTTTAGAAAAAGCAAGTTTTAACACCTCATCACTCCCTTCTGACCAAATTTGTTCAGCTAACTTTTCATCGTGATTGGCTAATTCAAAAATAGCTTCTGCAATTTCAATTGAAGTTTCACGAACACTAGCCCACGCACGAATTTCATGTATATCTTTTTTAATTAAATTCATCTTATTGCTCCTTCTTTGATAAGATTATGTGTAAAATAAACCTAAATCAGACAAAATTCAATAGGTGATGAATATATGCTTACAGTTATATCCCCTGCAAAAACACTTGATTATCAAAGTCCACTTATTACCAAACAAAATACTTTACCGCAATTTTTACATCAATCAGAAAAGCTCATTGAGAATTGTAAAAAATTGAACGTTGAAGATTTGTCTAAATTGATGGCTATAAGTTCTAACTTAGCTGAAGTTAATTATGAACGTTTTCAAAATTGGCATAGTGATTTTAATCTTGAAAATGCAAGGCAAGCTATTTTGGCATTCAAAGGCGATGTTTACGAAGGGCTTCATGTTCAGGATTTTAATGATAAAGACTTACAATTTGCTCAGTCTCATCTAAGAATTTTGTCGGGACTGTACGGCATCTTAAGGCCGCTTGATTTAATTCAACCTTACCGCCTCGAAATGGGAATTCGCTTAAAAAATGGTGAAAATACCAATCTTTATCAATTTTGGGGTGAACAATTAACTGATAGCCTAAATAAAGAATTAGCTAAAACACCAAAACCAACGTTACTCAACTTAGCATCAAATGAATATTTTAAAGCTATCAAACCAAAACAATTAAAGGCGACAATTATTCAACCCGTTTTTCTAGATAAAAGCAAAGATGAATATAAAGTGATCAGCTTTTATGCTAAAAAAGCACGTGGATTAATGAGTCGCTTTATTATAAAAAATAGCATTGATAACAGCGAGGATATTAAAAATTTTAATTTGGAAGGCTATCAGTTTGATGCCAAACGTTCAACTGAATTAGAATGGTACTTCACGCGAAAGCATTAACTTAATGTAGAATTATCAAATGGAATTCCTTTTTACCTTATGGTTACAATTTTTAGCAACATTGCCTTTATTTGTTTTAATTTTATTGGGTTACTTGGCCATTAAAATAGGTAAATGGCAAAAAACAGTGACTGATAGCTTAACCAAATTTACATTTTATATAGCGTTTCCAATTATGCTATTTCAGATTATGAGTCATTTTTCTGAGCACTCGCATATTGATATTAAGCTATTATTAGTCTTTTTTGGTGGTACATTTATAGTGTTTGCTATTGGTTGCGTTATTGCATCTAAATTATTTAAATTAAATGGCAGTGAAAGTACGATGTTTGCAATGGGCGGCATTTACACAAATACGGTTTTTGTCGGCATCCCCATTATTAAAATGTTGTTAGGCGATAGTGCTATCCCAATTGTTGCCATCATTGTTATATTTAATGCATTAATTTTATGGACATTGGCTAGTGTATCTATTGAATTTGTCCAAATAGGTAAACTATCGTGTAAGAGCATACTGCAAGCGTTTAAAAAAGTATCAAAAAACCCTATCATTATCGGCATTTTTTTTGGTCTTATTGTAAATTACTCTGGAATTCCTTTGCCAAAATTTATTAACCAATCAAGCCAAATGGTTAGCGATATGACTGCACCACTTTCGCTAATCGTATTAGGAATGGGGCTTGCAGAATATAAGCTCCGCGATAATCTTTTGGTTACAACAGCAATTTGTGCATTAAAATTAGTGGTGTTACCCATTGTTACCTTTATTTTAGGTAAACTCATTGGGCTGCCAACTTTAGAATTACAAGTCGTTGTGCTATTAAGTTCTGTGTCGCTTGCCATCAATTGTTATATGATGGCAAGGCAATTTGCTGTATTACAAGGTCCAATAGCTTCAAGTTTATTGATATCAACGGCATTATCATCCGTGACAACACCGCTAATTCTATCAATAATGTTACAGCTTACTTAGAAAAATTAATTTGCCTCTAGTTTTTTGAATTTATGATGCAAGATCAAGGCAAAAACAATAACAGCACTACCTAGCAAAAATCGGCCCCAATCAATCGATTGATGCCAAATAACAACATTTACTAAAATACCTGTTGGTATAACCACATTATTCATAATGGCTAGGGTGCCAGAATCGACTTTTGTCGCACCATAATTCCATAAAAAATAACATAATCCCGATGCCACAACCCCAAGCCATACAATAATCCACCATTGTATGCTACTCGTCGGCAATTTAGATGAATCACCAAATATTAACCAGCCAATACTCGCAACTATAATCGCGCCTAAATAGACCCATGCAAAAGCGTGATGTTGAGGCAGTGGATAGAGTTCCATGATTCGTTTATAACCAACCTGCCCTAATGCAAACACGATATTCGCGCCTTGAATTAATAAAAATCCAATAATAAATTGGCTACTAATGTGATCATAACGAATTATTGCTGCGCCAATAACAGCAATAACAGCCGTTAATAAATACGACAGTCTTAACCGATGGCGCTGCAATAAATCATAAATAATTGTGACATAAATAGGGGTAGTAATAGTAAAGAGTAATACTTCTGGGACTGAAATATATTGGAAAGAATTATAATAAAAAAAATACATAATTCCTAATTGACATGCGCCAACCCCCATTAACGATACCATCTGTTTCGGCAAAATATTTTTGATACGAAAAAAAGGGATAAAAGTAACAAATGCTAAAAGTACACGCATTACCACAGCAAACCAAGTGTCCACTTGTCCACTTAAATAAATACCAATAAAACTGAAAGAAAATGACCAGACAATCGTCACAATAATAAGATATAGCATAATTAATCTAAAGTTATAATGATGAGGCAGGCATGGTATCAATCCGCGCTTTGAATGTAAACAAAATTTAAACCCTAACGTTTACCATTATTAATCACATGAACAACCAATAATAGGTAGATATAAAACACTAAACAATAATCCTCAATAACGATTAATTATGGCATAATGTGCACCAAATTATATTTTGGCTATTTTACAACATGACTTTGAGCAAAATAGCCTTAACAATTCGAGAGTATAAATCAGTGTTAAGTACAAATAACATCACAATGCAATTTGGCAGTAAACCTTTATTTGAAAACATTTCTGTTAAGTTTGGTAATGGTAATCGCTATGGCCTTATTGGTGCCAATGGTAGTGGTAAATCGACTTTTATGAAGATTATTGGTGGTGATTTAGTCCCAACATCAGGCAATGTTGCTTTAGATCCACATGAAAGACTAGGTAAATTGCGTCAAGATCAGTTCGCGTTTGAAACTTTCACGGTTCTTGATACTGTCATTATGGGACATACTGAACTGTGGCAAATTAAACAAGAGCGTGATCGCATCTACGCTTTACCCGAAATGAGTGAAGAAGATGGTTTTAAAGTTGCCGATTTAGAAACCCAGTATGCCGAAATGGATGGTTACAGTGCTGAAGCTCGCGCAGGTGAATTATTATTGGGTGTTGGTATTCCTATTGAACAACATTATGGATTAATGAGTGAGATAGCGCCAGGTTGGAAGTTAAGAGTCCTTTTAGCGCAAGCACTGTTTTCTAATCCGGATATTTTGTTACTAGATGAACCGACCAATAACCTTGATATTGACACTATCCGTTGGTTAGAAGATACCCTTAATGAACGTGAAAGTACCATGATTATTATTTCGCATGATCGTCATTTTCTCAATATGGTTTGTACCCATATGGCCGATATGGATTATGGTGAATTGCGCATCTATCCGGGTAATTACGATGATTATATGACGGCATCAACACAAGCCCGAGAGCGTTTATTAGCCGATAATGCCAAAAAGAAAGCACAAATTAATGAATTACAATCGTTTGTTAGTCGCTTTAGTGCTAACGCATCAAAATCAAAACAAGCGACATCACGCGCAAAGCAAATTGAAAAAATTAAATTAGAAGAAGTTAAAGCTTCTAGTCGGCAAAATCCATTTATCCGTTTTGAGCAAGATAAAAAATTATTCCGTAATGCGCTTGTTGTTGAAAATCTCACCAAAGGATTTGATAACGGACCATTATTTAAAAATCTTAATTTAATGGTTGAGGTCGGTGAGAAAGTGGCTATTTTGGGGACTAATGGTATTGGTAAATCAACCTTACTTAAAACGTTAATGGGCGAACTGACACCCGAATCAGGTGATATTAAGTGGTCAGAAAATGCCAATATTGGTTATTATGCTCAAGATCATGAATACGAATTTGATGAAGATCTAACTGTATTTGACTGGATGAGTCAATGGAAACAACCAACCGATGATGAACAAGCTGTTCGAAGTATTTTAGGGCGTTTACTATTTTCACAAGATGATATAAAGAAGCAAGTTAAAGTATTATCTGGTGGTGAAAAAGGCCGAATGCTGTTTGGTAAATTAATGATGCAACGCCCAAATATCATTGTCATGGACGAACCAACCAATCATCTTGATATGGAATCGATTGAATCGTTAAATATGGCATTAGAGCTTTATCAAGGAACGCTATTTTTTGTGTCGCATGACCGTGAATTTGTTAGTTCTTTAGCAACTCGTATTGTTGAAATCACACCAGAAAAAGTGATTGATTATACCGGTAATTATGAAGATTACTTGCGCAGCCAAGGGATTGAGTAACGTTAAAATAACCATCCATAAAAATAGCCACAATAGTGGCTATTTTATAATTTATCGAATGAAGTAATTAAAATTCTAGTTCATCCCACCAAATATCAATCAATTCACTAGTTTTGACATTTTTTAAACCATGGTTTTCAAGCCATTTAGTGACAACGTCACGATTTTCTTCGGTACAATTACCCAATTTTTGCGTACAAATGATACCTTGCCAACTTAAATATCCACTCCCTTCGTAGGCTAAACCATTTGCTTGTATCGCTTCAATGATAAATTGATCGACAACATTATCGATGGTTTCTTCACTCGTCCCTTCATCAAAAGACCAACTAACGGTAAAACCTAACTCTTTAAACTCTTCAATATGTAATTTTTTTCTTAAACGACGACTGCGATTAACTTTAGCCATAATAATATCCTTCTACTTTAGAAAATTTAGTGAGTTTTAGAATATGTATGATGGCTAGATTGCGTCATACTATTCTGATTATTTTTTGAAGTTCGCGTTTGATTAACGCGTCTTCTTTTTGCCGGAGCCTGTTTTGCTGTCACTTTTTTTACGGGTTCGGCTTTAATTCGAGGATCGACTTCGAATCCTTGAGTAAAAATTTCTGGAATTGTTTTTTTAATCAATTTCTCAATTGATTTTAATTGAGCAAGCTCATCAATACAAACTAATGATATCGCCTGCCCCTGATTTTGGGCACGTCCCGTTCTACCAATACGATGCACATAATCTTCTGCCACTTGTGGTAATTCATAATTGACTACATAAGGCAATAATTCAATATCTAAACCTCTGGCCGCGATATCGGTAGCAACGAGTGCTCGTATTTGTCCCGACTTAAAGTCCGCTAAGGCTTTGGTTCTTGCTCCTTGACTTTTGTTACCATGAATTGCTGAAGCTTTAATGCCATCTTTAGTTAGCTGTTCGGCAAGATGATTAGCGCCATATTTTGTTCGCGTAAAAATTAATACCTGTTGCCATTGGTTTTTTCCAATCAAATAAGAAAGGAGTTCACGTTTACGGCGTTTATCAACTCGATGAATATATTGAGTAATTTGCTCAGATGCACTATTTGTTTTGGCTACAGCGATCGATTCGGGTGAATTTAAAATTGTATTAGCTAATGATTTAATTTCATCCGAAAATGTCGCTGAAAAAAGTAAGTTTTGGCGCTTTTTAGGTAACTTTGCGATCACTCGACGGATATCATGAATAAAGCCCATATCAAGCATACGGTCAGCTTCGTCAAGGACTAATATTTTAACGGTTGCAAGGTCAACTGCATTTTGCTGAACTAAATCTAATAACCGACCAGGTGTTGCAATTAAGATATCCACCCCACCTCGAAGTTTCATCATTTGTGGATTGATACTTACCCCACCAAACACCACTAATGACCGAACAGCTAAATAGCGACTATAGTCACGAATATTTTCCCCAATTTGCGCAGCAAGTTCACGAGTTGGTGCTAAAATCAATGCAAATAAAGGACGTTTGCCCCTTTTAGGTTCAGAGCGATTATTTGATTTTGCTTGCTGTTCGACTAATTTTTGCAAAATCGGTAAGCCAAAACCTGCCGTCTTACCCGTACCAGTTTGAGCACTGGCCATTAAATCTTTACCTGACAATATTACCGGAATAGCTTGTTGTTGGATGGGCGTCGGATCGGTATAGTTCTGTTCTTCGATAGCTTTTAAAATCTTGGCATCTAAGCCAAGAGAGTCAAATGACATGAAAGGATTCCTAAATAAACGTAAAAAATGAATTATTCACCTGCATTATAAAGCAATTCAATATTAAATGTTTGATTATTTAACAAGGCATTAAGCAAAACCTAACACCCTTTAGTTATCACAGCTTATATAGTGAACAATTCTGTTTTTTCTCAATTGAAATTAGATAGATAAATCAAAACCAGTTAGAACGAATCCTCTTCTATTCAATACAATATTCTTATAGCGGTCATTTTGGTATGGTGTTTTCATTTCGATATTCAAGGCGTGGCTTTTGCTACGTTAGGTGCGCAAGTGATTTGTATGTTATTAGGGGTCTGGTTTATTGGTCGCTATTTACCCCAATCACAACAAAAGACTGATTTGAAATCAATTTTATCATGGCAATCATTAAAAGGGGTAATTTTGGTTAATACCAATTTAATGATTCGAACTATTTGCCTGTTGGTGGTTACCAATCATTTTATTTCAATTGGTTCAAGTTTTAGTACTAACGTGTTAGCAGCCAATGCGGTATTGTTTCAAATTCATTATTTAATGGCATACTTATTTGATGGATTTGCTAATGAGTCAAGTGTGTTTAATGGTAAAGCTAAAGGTACCAAAAATATGGTGTTATATAATCAAATCTTGCGTTGCTCGCTGCAAGCTTGTGTAATTTGTCCGGTGTTATTAATTGCCATTTAATTTGCTTTTGATACCACTATAATCAAGTTACTCACCAATCAAAACGACATCATTAATCTTTATCTACAATATCATTATTGGTTAGTTATCTTTCCGATAGTCTTCGCGGGTGGATTGATCTATTATGGCATTTTTTCGGGAATTAGTTATACCTCTACTATTCGAGATTCCATGATTCGTACCCTTTTTACTTTGGTTGATTGCTCAATCTATTTTTATGCCAATTTGAGGAAATAATGGTTTGTAGTTTTCCTATATTTTGTTCAGTTTCGGGCGCACTTTATTTTTGGTAATTTGGATTAATCGATCGAAACAATATCTTATACAGTAATTTAATCAAATAAGCAGCAAATGGATTTTATTGGTTGCCTACAGGGAAATACCGTTACTCACTTTACATTCTGCAATCGAATTCCCATTTCAATCCATCTCTTATATAATTACCCGCATTTTTGAGACAAAACAGGCATTAAATTAAATGAATACAGGAAACAAAACCGTTATTGTAACAGGTGCTTCAAGTGGAATTGGTTTTGCGATTGCTAAAGCCTACCTTGAGCGAGGTTTCAATGTCGTTGCGAATGGTCGAGATAAAACCCGTTTAGAACAGGCGGCTATAAGCTTAGGTGAGCCCGATAATCTATTACTTGTTGCTGGGGATATTGCTAAACCGCAAACAGCAGAGATACTTTTTTCAAACGCTATTGCAAGGTTTGGTAAAGTCGATATTTTAGTCAATAATGCAGGCATATTTATTTCTAAACCCGCTATTGATTATACGCAAGATGATTTAAACACCATTATCGATACAAACCTTAAAGGTTTTTTCTACCCTGCACAAACTGCCGCTAAACATATGATGGCAAATCAATCTGGGCATATCATTAATATCACTGCTGCCATTGCTATGCAACCCAATTTAACTGTTCCGGCTTTATTACCAATTATGATCAAAGGTGGCATTAATAGTGCTATAAAAGGCTTAGCGCTAGAATTAGCATCAAGTCAGGTTATGGTTAACGGCATTGCGCCAGGCATTATCGAAACCCCAATGCACCCAACTGACCCTCAAGTTCAAACGGTTTTAAAATCCATGGCGCCTGTCAATCGGATTGGACATGTACAAGACATTATTAACGCAGTGATGTACTTGACCGATTCCAATTTTGTGACTGGCACAGTTATGGTTGTTGATGGTGGCTCAACTGCTGGTAAGTGGTAAACAAATTCAACGACGATCGGGTTAAACTGCCAGTAAAAACTGGCAGTATTTGGATGTTAACAAAGTTTAAAATCGGTATGAAACACTCGCTTTAAAATTACGTGCAAGTCCATAGGTGTTTTCACCTAAATAAAGCCGATAATCCTTGTTAAATAGGTTATCAACAGAAAATCTTACTTCTGCTTTTGGTAAAAAGGTTGGTTGCCAAGTGGCAAATAAGTTATGTAGTGAATAACCCGACGAAGGTGATAAAGAATAAGCACCAAGATCAGCAAAACCATCATGATTTCTATCTTCATGCCCTGTGCGATCTTGCTTTCTAACAAATTGCGCATTCCAACCTGCTCGAAGATTCCACTCTGGTATTTTAAAACCCGTTGTTAATGTTGCCGTGCGTGGTGCAATTGTTGCGACATAGGTTTTATGATGCATCCATGGTGCTTGAGGCGCCGTATCTCTTTCTCCTTTTTGAATTGAGTAGGTGGCACTTGCAAACCAATATTTACTGTCATAGAAAGTTTCTAATTCAAACCCGTTTACCACTAATTTACCCGGTAAATTACGATAATTAGGTTGTCCTAACGGGCACGCCCTACCCGGACCACAAATTGAGTTATTAAATCCTCGAGTAATAAAAATTTCATCCTTGACACGCTGTCTAAACAAGGTACTACGAACTTGTAATTTATCGTTTTCTAATAATAAGTTGTTAAAGTCGAGAATATTCCCTACTCTAATTGATAAGTTACGCTCCTTATTAAGATTTCGGCTGGTAGCTGTAATCTTACCTGATCCACCATTTTTAGGTGTAAATTGAACCTCATAAGTTTCATCAATTGTTGGTGCTTGCCAAGCATAACTAATATCGCCAAAGAACCCAACATTTTCAGTTGTTTGCCAATAAGCCCCAAATCTTGGTGTCCAACCAGAATAACTAACCGGAGAATAATCATGTCCAAAGCGAGGATCTGGATCATTATAAGCTGATGCATAATTTTTTTGTCCATAATTACGTACATAATCGTAGCGGAGACTTGGTGTTAAGACAAAGTTATCGATAGAAAGTTCATCTTGGATATAAAAACTATAATTTTGTTGTTTACCGGAAGGCATATATGCTGGTTGGAAATAACCATTATGATAATTAGGCTTAGTGGCGTAATTCTTATAATACATCAACGTATCACGATCATGTAAATGCACTTGAGCACCAATTTTTAATGCATTATCAATAGCACCAGTAGTAAAAATACTAATGTTTTCAAGTTCTACGGTTTTATCGGTATAACTTGTCCAACTTCTATTTCCCATTGTTCCTAGTGCAGCTACTGGATTGTATTTTTCTGGTCGATTATCATTTTGCTTTGTTTTGGAATAGGTTGTGTGTAAAGTAAAATTAATCAAAGGATTATACGTTGGTTGGTAATTCCATTTAAATTGCGCCGACTCATCGGTTTGATCACGTTTAACTAATTTTCTTAACCAAGCTGCTCGATAACCATATTTTTCAATTTGTGCAGCTGTCGGAGGCGTCATTTTTTCAACATACTTTGCCGCCCATGGTTGCCATGAATCAACTTTAGAACGAATGCCTGACACAGTGAATGTGTTTTCTTCATTGGGCCTAAAGTTAAGTTTTGCCATATAAGAGTCCATGTCATCTTTCGAAAACTCAAATCTTGACCCATCTGGACGTTTAAAATTACCGCTATCACGGTTAGTATAGTAAACGAGTCCATCAAACATATCATTTTCGGTTCTGCCATACACAGCAGAGGTAACCATATTTTGATGGTTATTAGAATGAAAACTATATTTAACTAATGCACCAGCTAATTTATTGGGATCAAGCAAATCAATTGCATCTTTGGTTTCCATTCTAATAACCCCACCAAATCCCCCATTACCAAACTTCACATCATGGGGACCTTTATTAACTTCTATCTGTTTAAGTAGTTCAGGCTCAATAAAAACTGAACCTTGTTGATATTTTTGGAACCCTTTTTGTGAGCCATCAACAATAATTTTAACATCCTCAACTTTACCAAATCCCCAGATATTTAACGTTTGCCCACCAGGCCTTACTGAACCGGCCGAGCTTACGCCTGGCAATGTATTTAATAATTCCGCAACATTGTCAGCTTGTTTCTGTTCTATTAAACCCGAAGAAAGCGTTGAACGACCAGCAATAACACTATTTATTTTTTTCAGTTCATTTTGTTTATTTGCACTGGCAATCACAGTAATAACATCATTTATATCTTCGCTACTACTTTGATTGTCAGCTTTAGTTTTTTTATATTGCTTTTCTTGTTCTTCATTTTTACTTGTTTCATTATTCTCATTGATTGACTGATCAGCTTGAACAGTAAAACTGGTTAGAAATAGTAGCAAACCTACCTTTTTGTAAATCATATTAAATTCCTTTCATAAAAAATACTGAATAATTAATTAAATAGATAAAATAACATTAACCACACAATTAGTAATGATAATCATTATCAATTAGGTGGACTGCAAAGTATATGTGTTTTATGAAAGAATACAAAGAAAAACATGAATTTATTTTGTAATAGTTTTATTCAATACAAAGGTTACAAAAAATTTGATTTACCATTAAAAAAGCAGAAAGACTAGGCACTAAAGCTCGCTTTTTAGTCAAAAGAGACTGATTTAGCGCCTTTGTTTTATTGATAATAATAAAATTAATAATTTTTTTAGAATGCTTAAAAAATAACAAAAACTCAATGATTAATTAGATAAAATCATTTTTATTTGTCACAAAACGCTTCACCATAAAACACTAAGCGACTATTGCCTCGAGGAATAACATCATGAAATCGCTGACGAATCTCTTTTTGTTGTTGATATTGTTCTTCTTTATGTTCAGCCAATTTATGAGCCAATAGCAGTTTTGCCAAACGTTTATTGGCATGTTGGCTACGTTCTGATTGAACTTTGACGGTAATACCGGTCGCAATATGTGTTGCCCGTACAGCTGACTGCGTTTTATTAACATGCTGCCCGCCTGCTCCGGAAGATTTCATTGTCGAAAACGCAATAGCGCTATCTTGTATTGGGACAGGATTAGGTAAACAAGTAATACCAATAAACCAATTTTTACGTTTATGATGTGGTCGGTAAGGGCTTTGACACACCCACTGTACGGTGCCAAGCCAACGTGAGATTAATTGTTCACTTAGACAACCTTCAACAGAAATCAATACTGAACGAAATGTATTGGGCCTGTCGCCCAATATACTTTCTAACATTTCAATAGATAACGATAATTTACTCGCTTCGATAAAAAATTGTTTTATGGCTTTTGCGACCATCAATGAGCATTCATCAGGCCCTCTGGCAGACGAAAAAAGCAGTAATGCCATTAGTGACCTCCTTGTGTTTTATAATTCAATATTGGTGTAAGTTGAGCAATGACCGTTACAATATTGGCTTGTTGCATCGATTCAATCACACTATCTATTGATTTGTACGCTTGTGGTGCCTCTTCAAAAATTAAACGACTATCCTCACAAATGACACGGCTACCTAATTTTGTTCGTTTTAATTCAGCAATTGTGTAACGAGTATCGAGCTTGCTTTTACAGTCTGCTCGGCGCCATTTTCGCCCTGCACCATGAGCTAGTGACAAGAGTAGCGCTTCATTCTGTATCGGTTTAACTAAATAGCTATAATCCCCACGAGAGCCTGGTACAATAACAAGCTCATCCAACGCTGAAGATGCACCTTTACGATGCAACCAATAATCGTTATGGTCTAATGTCACTTTTTGCAAAAAATTATGACAAACATTGAGTAGTTCACGCCCGTGACTGTTGAGGTTATTGAGTAACCGTTCAGCTATCACTTGACGATTTAACATAGCAAATGCGACAGCGTTATCATGTTTTACTAAATATTCATGTGCTTCTGGACTTTCATCAGCTAAACCTTGATAACCAAATCGTGATATCTGGTTTTGCAAAATTGCATGCCCTAATCCCCGTGAACCACTATGCACTAGCAAAAATAATTTTTTAGCATCAAGTTGGTAGTGCTCAAAAAGTTGCTCGTTAAAAATTTTACTAACCTTTTGTAACTCGGCAAAATGATTCCCACCGCCAATCGTACCAAGATTATATTTATGTCGGGTGTCGGGTTGATCAATATTGCCTATTTGGCGTGTTAATTTATCTATGCTTAACTTAGCAATACTAATATCGGTTTGCCAAAACCCCATACCACAACCAATGTCACTGCCAATTAATGCAGGATAAATTATTTCACGACTTAAATAAGCCGCACCAATCGGGTAACCTTTTCCGGGATGAAGGTCTGGCATTCCCACCACTTTAACCATATTGGGTAATTCAGCAGTTCCCTCTAGTTGCTCAATAGCTAAACCATCAATCCATGTTTTATTTGAAGCAATTAATGACACTTTTTCAGATAGTATCTGTATAGAATTGTCCATATATCAATCCATTAAAAATATTTTTATTGTTTAGTGCCTATAATTTAAATGCGATATAACAGATGAATAACAACCACACGAATAAAAAAACCACCATGACCAAACATTATTGTTTTGTCGCCAATAAAAGCGATAAATTAACTATCAAATCATTTTCAGGTTGTGAAACTCTTTAATTTACATCAATAAACTAAGATTAGTTTTAAATTATAGGTATGAATTTAATTGGCAGGCTAAGATCAGCAGAATGAATTGAAGCAAGAATGGAAAAGTTAATTACCCAATTATTGTGCGATAAGCCTGCAAAGGTCATCTAAATAAATCATAATCAGTTCTCCTTTGCAGTTAATAATGGCGCGTATCATAATGAGCTTTTTTACTATTGTAAATAGCCTAATCGTAATATTTTTTAACTATAGGCTCTAAATCAGAGTTAAAACATCATCAATTAACACGTTTGTTTTAAAACACTTTTCAATGCCTTGTAAGTCGTATACAAGGCATATTATTGCTATTGAGGCGTTAAAGACATCACAACGGTTTCGAATGGTTCAAGGGTGATCATCGCAGTTTTATCAATAACAGCTGGTTTTGGTGCATGTGATTGACTATTGTAATCAATGTGAATGGTAAAATTCGAGTTTGCCTTTGCTGGTAACTCTAAATCATTCTGTAAATCAAGATAATACACTTGTTGTTTATCTGACGGATTACGTAAAGTAATAATGGATTTATCTTGCGTCCATCCAGCCCAACCATATACCCCTAATTTTGTAGGATCTTTACCGATCCAGTGAGTATCAAATAATACTTTTTGATTGTCTCTTGCCCAATTTGCTGCAGACGCTAGCGTATCCCAATTGTTTGTTGTCATAAGTTCAGGGGTGATATACATTTCTTGTAATTGCGTTCCTGTTGCAAAATAACTCCAAACTTGATCGGCAAAGTCATTTTCGGTTTCTTGTTGCAAATTTTTTGCTTGTTTAGCATACACAATGCCATGCAGCATTAAAGAATTTAATGGGAACAATGGACCTTTAAGTACAACTGATCGATAAGTTTCTGCATCACGATACGTTAACCACTGTTGAACTTTACTGCCCGGCCCATAATAATTGACATCATCGCCTCCTCGCCAGATGGAGTCGGCATAAAATAACCATGATGGCGTAGCCTGTGTTCCGGTTGTTAAATTAATATATAAATGATCACTCGCTTTACGCATATCTTCAATTAGATGGATTGCCGCATCAAAATCACTAGTAAATTGGCTACCAGCAATCACTTTATCCGCATTGCCTGTTCCATCAAGTTTAAACATCGTAATATTTTGATTTTTTATTAATTCTAAAATCCGTTTATGGAAATTAGCATAATATTTAGGACCAGATAAAGCCAGTTTACCATCCATTGTCTCATAACCCAGTTTTAACGCATTGGCAACACGAGTATCACGTGGTTTATTGTATCCTCCCCAAGGTGACAACCAAATACCAAGTGCCGCACCATATTTTTCAGATGCAGTTTTTAATTTATTAAATTCATTAGGAAAATTATTACTAAATCCCCAGTTCCCTTGTAAATTATCCCATCCATCATCAAACAGATAACCATCAAGTTTGACTTTACGTTTTTCAACCAATTGCTCACCATATTGATCAATGCGTTGTAAAGCTTCTTTTTCGGTATAAGGATTAAAAAAACCGATATCTAGCCAAGAGTTATAATGCAAATATGGGCTATATGGTCGTTCTCGAACGTGATTAATAAATTCATTTACATTACGTCTTAATTGCCCATTTTCATAAGTACCAATATAGGTTTTATAACTTAAGGTATGATTAACTTGTAACGGGATCGCTTGCGGAATTTTTTGCAAAACACCGCCTTCATAGGCAACCGTATTGGTTAATGGATTTTCGGGAATGATAAAAAAGGTATCACTGATAATAGGTGAACTCACAACAGAACCATAAACAAATGGTGCTTGTGAATGGAATGGCATTAAAGAAACGGCTGACATTGAAAGTGCTTGTTTTTTAGGGGTGATTTGCAACTCATAACTGGCAAAATGTTTATCGTCGTTGAGAATCAATAGGGTCTGAATCGCAATATCATGACCACTGAAATTTATATAAATTTGATTGTCTTTTTGTTGCAAATTATCTAATTGGAAATCTTTATCGGTCAATTTTTGTCCGGAATTCAAAGTGATCTCAAATAGTGTATTAACATTGATTGAATCATGGGTTATAGGGTTAGTAATATTAAAAGATGTGACATTTTTATTATTATCACTATCAGATAGCGTGATTTGTGTATTTTTCCCCGTTAATTGATACTCTTTAGCCCATACCGAACCAATAGGCAGGCAAAATGCAGTGAGTAATCCGACTGTGATCCAATTTTTGACATATTTTTTCATTACTACCTCCTGATGAATATAAAATTCGGAAAAAAATTAACCGAAGTATTAATATCAGTATAGGCAGTAAAATAACCATAAATTGTGATCTTTATTGCAGTTTATTGGTTATTAAAATTTGGTATAAATGACTTTTGTTTGGTTCAAAACGAAATAACAGATTGGCGTTAATAAATAGTGATTTTATCTAATTTAATTCGATTTAACTTATGGTTAAAAACAAAATTGATAATTTTAACGAAAGTATTTTGTACCAATTAACTTTGCATTTCTTTTATTATACGATGTGATAAAGCTCACATTTCTAATAATTAAGTTTTGTTAAGCAGATCAATAAACTGATTTTATCAAACGTAACTTGTTCAAGTAGGATGATCATTATTTTCTAATTAAGATCGGTTTTTCGAAAAATAATAAATATTTTATTTGCTAATAAAATCCCATTTATTTAATTAAAGATCAACAGTATGCTAAAGGGTAATTTTGAATTGATAAAAGTATTTGGTTAATATGCAAAACCTCAAACAAAAATTAGAGCAACAACAAATAGCTATTTATTTTTTAGCGGTTTTTATCGCAATGATTGTTGTTTTTTGTATAAATGGAACCTCAGTTTTTGCGACAGCCATTACTCCTGCTTTAGGGGTCATGCTATTTGTGACTTTTCTACAAGTTCCAATTGCCGATATAACAAAATTTTTGCTTTATAAGCGATTTATTGTTGCTTTAGTCATTGCCAATTTTGTTGTTATACCACTATTTGTAGGGATATTGTCTATTTTTATACCCAATGAGCCTTTGATTAAGCTTGGTATCTTATTTGTATTGTTAGCCCCCTGCATTGATTACGTTGTCACTTTTGCACATATTGGTCATGCTGATGCCCGATCACTGTTAATGGCGACACCATTACTGTTATTGCTTCAGCTGTTTTTGTTACCTTTTTATCTAAATATATTTATTGGTGAACAGGTTAAAGGACTCATTGAACCTACACCATTTATTCATGCTTTTGTATGGCTAATTTTACTTCCACTTACCATTGCTGTAATAATCCAGATATGTGCTAGTCGAAGTCAAATTATGACAAAAACAGTCAATCTATTGAATATACTACCGGTCCCCACCACCGCTTTAGCCTTATTTATTGTAATTATAGCGGTTTTACCTCAGCTTAAAGGGAATTTGTCACAAATCACATCAGTTATTCCATTTTATCTACTATTTGCTATTTTTGCGCCTTTAATTGGGTGGTTTGTTGGTCGTTTATTTCGTGTCTCCATCGCAGAAAGTCGAGCTATCGCCTTTAGTGCTGGTACACGCAATGCGTTAGTAATATTGCCAATAGCAATGGCTATTGCAGACATCATGCCAATTTTACCGGCAGTAATTGTCACCCAAACACTAGTCGAATTATTCAGTGAGCTAGTCTATATTTATTTGATTGCTAAATTAGGTAGATCATCGAAGTAAAAGTGGGCATATTGCCCACAGGTTATTGTTCAATTAATTTTAATTTAGCAATAACGGGAATATGGTCACTGACTAATGGCCATTTAATACCATTCCATTCGTTACCATCATTAGGAATCGTTAATTGTTCAACTTTCCATATTTGATTGCGACTGGTAAAGATATGATCTAAATCTAATCCCGGATTTCCTGCTGGCCAAGTGCGAGTATCTACATAATCTTTTTTAACCAACGTCCAGTATTTTTCAAGCTCTTTTATCACTTTATCATTTTTGACTGAATTAAAATCACCGAGTAACAACATAATACCAGAAGCCAAATTAGGAAATTCAGTATCTAAATCTAAATCATCAAACACAATGCTATTAATAAACCTTGCTTGTGCCATTCTTACTTCATCTTCTTCATGCCAATCAAAATGGGTATTAAATACATAAATAGGCGAATCAAAGCCAGGAACATTAATTTTACTTAACATCAATGCTCTTTGTTCAAAAGAGCCAGACGGTAACAAAAAGGTTTTGCTTGTTTCAATAGGATATTTCGAAAGTATCGCATTACCATAATTGCCACCTTTCATATCGGTAGCTTTACCAAATAGATAGTGCATTCCTGTTTTTTCAGCGATGATTTTAGCTTGATCTACACCTCCACTACGGGTAGTATTTTGATCAACCTCTTCAAGTGTGACAATATCAGCATCCATCGCTTTAATTGCTTTAGCAACCAAATCTAAATCGACCTTGTGATGTCTAAGTCCTCCTGCAATATTAAAATTAGCAACAGTAATCTGCGGTTGAGCATTATCGGCATACACTTTATTCGGTGAACTTTGATATTGAGAAACCACTAAATCATCTGTAGCAAGTGCACTTGAAGACAGCGAAAACAATCCCAGCAAACTGAGTACAAAAAAAATTTTTTTCATATCTTTATCCTACTGCTTTTTTTAGTTATATTCATTCATATTGATTATTTGACGTTATAGCTGATATTAATTAAATTTAAATTGATACATTGCGATCGCAATCACAATTTTAGTGTTAATCAATAAAAAAACGTTCATATAAAAATAACACGATAAGCCATGCGGCTTATGCATGGCTTTACCGTTCTTGGTTAAAACTATTTATTTTTAATTATCATTTGCACTGGGTAATGATCAGAATATTTATCTGTAAAATCATCTTTTAGCACTTTAACGTCAATAACATCCTTTTTGAGGGGAGGAGAAATATAGATATAATCATAACGTAGTGGCGTTGAAGCTTGATCATAAAATACTTTCGTTGGCGCTGTTGCGATAAATTGTTTATTTTTAATTTTCAAGGCATCAATAAAACCTGCATCCAATAAGTTTTGTTGCACGGTATAACTTAATTGTCCATTAACAAGATTTTCTAATATTGGTCTTTGTTTCTGCTTTTCTTTAATATCATTTAACAGATTACTTTTATCGTAGGTTTGTTTATCAGCAGGTGAAAAAGAGTTCAAATCACCAGCAATAATCCATTTGCCATTGGGATCACGACTATACTTAATTGAATCAATAATTAAGTTTATTTCATCGATTCTTTTTGCCGTCCAAAATGGATTCATGTGAGTAATAACAAAATGATAATTGCCAATATCGGCATATAAAGCCCCATGCCACATATTATCAACGACTTTATTGACATTAACTATAGGATATTTTGAGGTGATTGCAACGGGGAAAAAAGCGGCATCATCTGGTTTTTCTTTCAAAAGTACAGCATATTTATGCCCATAACTTGCTGCAAATTTTTCAAGCTTTTCACGCGTAAAAAAATTCATCTCTTGCCAAGCAATAATGTCAGCATCTTGTGCTTTTGCCCAATCAATAAATTTTTGTTTACTTTCGCTTTCGTCTAATTTCATCCCATTATAGACATTGTAGCTAATAATTTTTAAATTCTTCACATCCTCAAGCGAGGCAAAAGCAGTCGATGTACTTAAAATAATACTGCCAATAATTGCAGCTAATTTTAATTTAGGTTTATTCATAACCGATTCCTTGTTTTTTTATACATGGATAGATATTATCCTGAATCTTGAGCCCGCCAAGATTTTTATGTAATTTATGTGATATAGCTCAATAATTTCAACGAGTATAATGTTACTTGACTTTGTCATATGGCAAATCAATTATTATATTTAACTAACGAAGTGATAAGAGTTTGATTGAGGAGATGTAAGACATAAAATTGATAGAATCGATTCTATGTCTTATTAATCAGAATTAAGTAACGTATTATCTAATTTTTACACTAGACTAAAGACATTATTATTGTGTGATAAATAGATTAACTTGTTCTTGTGGTTTGACTGTTTCATCTATCTTATCAATTTCTGTTGCGTAAGTTCTATTTTTATCTTCACCATTAGTTGAACATTCACTTAGGATTGCATGTTTAGTTTGGAATGTTTCACTTGAAGTTAATTGATTATAAACGTTGGCTAACTCTTTCCCTGTTGAATTGAAAAACTTATTCCAATCTTTTACTTGTGTGTCAACAAACTCGCGCCCTTTTTTACATGTAATCGCATCTAACGAAATGGTTGGCATCACAACTTTTGGTAAATCTGCAAAATTCTTAGGCTGATAAGGAAAACTGACCTTCTCATTTTCTGGGATATCTAACGTTTTCAAAAACTCATCTTCGCGGTAGAGTTTACGTCGTTGAGATTGATATTGGTTTTCACCTTTTACAGTAACCGAGTCAGGTAATGCTTCATCAATAGAATAATCCCAAGGCGTTTTATTTCTTTCAATAAATACGTCATTAACCACATTTATTGGTAATTCAATCTCAGTCTGTTCACCGTTAATAATGATAGGAACATTCTTAAGTTTTGAAGCAATCATTTTTTCGTAGACTTGTTGGTTGTTCGTATAGTAAGTCGTTAACAAAATATAATTACTCTGTGTTGGATTAATAAATCCTGAATTAGATACTATTGCAGGTTTAGCCATGAAGTTAAGTGTCTGATTATTATAAGATAAACTGTGTTTTCCATAGTCAAATGTATAATTTATACCAGATTTAGCCGGTATGATTAACTCTTTACCATCTATAGACACTTTTATTTCATTAGCAGTTGGATTGTCTATCCAACGGTCTACTGAGCCTGATTCAAGAGGATTAGAGTCAAAACAACCAACCAATCCCAAACTACAAGTAAGTAATAACGTATATTGTATTTTTTTCATCACATTCTTTTCTATTAATATTTAAATCGAGCATATACTTTATCATATCCTATGCAAAAAACGATATCTATTTTTATCAATAAAACAATAATTAACCCATGTTATACATATAGTTACCTAACATCGCTAGCTGAAGTTTGGCTGACAATATGAACAAAATTATCTAAAGCTATCCTAATAAACTATATTGATAATTGACTACTGCTGTTGCTTATTTTAAATCCGCTTGAAATTTAGAAAGCGTTTGTAAAAAAATATTCAACAGCACCTGCTATCCGCTCTCCTGTCACATCACTTTGCCAATGAGCCCCATAAATCCCCCCACTTTATCCAAATTCATAACCATGTTTGATTATAACTGTCGCCTGATCCGAAGGTAATTGCACCAAAACAGACGCAAGCGTCCAACTATATGAGGTATGTCTAGAAGAATATGAACCATTTTAAAGTAATTGCTCTTTTTCATCTCGAAGTTGACAAGGAAGATTGCCCAAATAGACAAATGGATGAGTTCTTTTATAAAATTCTTTTGCTGTTTTTGTAACATTGCCGGCAAAATCAACCAGCAAATTACCAACTATTTTAGAGGATGTGTGAGGTTTTAGGTTAAATATTTATACCTAGCATTGAAAATATCTTTGCGACATTATCTGTATGTAAATCAGCATTTGACGTGTCTTGTTGCCTGCACAGTGTATGTTTTAATTTATAGCCTAACTGAAATGGTTGTTATGGTGATAAAGTAAAAAAATTATACTTTATGTCATAACATTAGAATTTATAAAAACCATGTGTTAAGAAAATAGAAGAAAGCCCAAAAATTAAAGCATAAAACTATTAAAAATAATTTTATGCTTATGTATTAAATAGCTTAGATAAAGCTTATCTTAAACTAAGCAATTAGATAATATTATTGTTTAATAAGAAAAAAGTTAAAATCTCTAGAATCTCTGAGGATATTATAATTATAATTCGTAATAGCTATATTATAGGTACGATTAGGATCAATCTGGTTGTTACAAATATTTTCTAATTGTTTTTGCTTATCAAAATCACTATCGTCCATTAACTTATTATATTTACTTACAAAATCCCCCCCTTTAAGGGTAAAAAGATGCTGCCATTGATCGTAGAGACTTTTAATATATTCTCGACCTGGCTCACATTTTATTGCATCAAGATCAACTGTTGGGAAAAAATGAGTAGAACTAATTTCACTAAATTTTTTAGGTTGATAGGGAAAACTGATTTCTTCTTCAATATCATCTTGTTTTAAAAGTTTGATATATTCACTTTCACGATAAAGTTTTGTAAGTGTCTCTGAGTAAGCATAATTTTTTGACATTTCTCGCGTTATTTCTTCAGGTAAATCCTGATCAAGTCCATAATCCCAATCATAATCCTGTTGATCAATAAATACATCATTAATTAGTTTTGCGGTAAGCGGTATTTCGGTAACTTCCCCATTAATAATGATGGGAATATTATTAATTTGTTTTTCAATAACTTTATCAGATTCGCTCTCTTTCATAGCCGAGGTAACGTAAACATTAGTATGTAAAATATAGTTACTTTGGGTAGGATTAATAATTGTAGTTCCGCCGAATTTAGCGGGCTTTATAATAAAATTGATTGAATCATTATTATAAGTCATCGTATGTTTACCATACTCGAAACTATAATTAACTTCTGACTTAGCAGGAATAGTTAATTCTTTACCATCAATTATTAATTTAATGTCGCTGGCTGTTGGATTATCGATCAAACGATCTAAGGTAGTTTTTTCAAAACATCCCGCTAAAGCAATGCTACAAAAAAATACTAAAATATATTTAATTTTTTCCATTATTTGCAAATTTCATGTCTATTGAATGAACAGTAACTTTATCAAAATAAAGTCAATAATTCCAATTAAATTAATAGATTTAAAATCTTTTAATTAATATTCATGAGAAAACATTTTATATTGATTATTTATCTACATAAGATAACCAATCATAGTTTACAATAACGACAAAAATATCCTAATCAATTAATTAGGATATTGGGTCACCTAATGACAATTGTCTACTATTGTTGTGGCCAAATAAATCGACCTTTAGCATCAGGATCTTCATTAATAAACGTTTTAAGTTCATCAGATTGATAAAGTTGTTTCACATCTTTAGCCCACTGAGTATTTAAATTTTCTTTTTTAACAACCACCATTAACTCTAAATTAGGTGACAGTTTTTCTTGTAATAACACATTATCAGCAGGCACTTTACTTAACCAAGCAACACCGCCGGGCATAATCGCATAATCAACTTCGCTAAGCGTTCGAGGAATAATTTCGGATAATAATGTTTTAAATTTTAAGTTATATTTATTTTCAGCAATATCATTAACACTGACAGTGCCCGATTGCGCTTGAGGTTTTAATTTTATCCAACCCAAAGATTGCAGTAATAACAATGCTCTAGCGGTATTCGAAGGATCATTTGGTATAGCGATAGTTTGTCCTTGAGCAATATCGTCTAAAGATCGATGAGTTTGTGAAAATAGCGCTGCTGAAATAGAAGGTATGTGCACTAAAGAGACTAAGTCGTTATTCGTTTCTTTATTATAAACATCTAAATAAGCTTGATGCTGAGCAGCATTCATATCGATACTACCTTCAACTAAAGCTGTATTGGAATCTCGTAATGAACTAAAATTGACTAACTTGACCGTATAACCTTTTTTTTCTAATTCAGGCTTGACCACCCTTTCCATTAAAATATTATGCATACTTGGCGGTAAACCGACGACAATCTCTTTTTTTTCTAAATTATTAGCATTCGTTTCAGACTTTTGTTCACAACCAAATAAAATAAACCCCGTCACTATTATTGCTAATATATTAAAAAGTTTTTTCATTATCACTCCTCTTTTTTTAACTAGTTAAATTAACTAATTGCAATCAATATTTATTATTTTACTTATCACATTATAGGCAGCTATTTTAAATAGCGATAATACAAAAAAATTATAACTATATTCAAACTAGTTATATTAAGTTTGGTTAATGATGATAAACTAAAATCAACTAATCCTCGTTGCTTTCTGAGCATTGCTTAACTATTGTTGATAATAATAAGTTTCATCGTTTGAATCGACTTGTAATTTATTTTCTTTACCCCATTGTTCAAAATCAGGATGATGGCTTGCCTGCCACTGAATATAATTATTAACAAGTATAAGTGATTGTTCTAACTCTTTTTGCCAAAAAGGTTGGGCTTTTTTGTCAATTAATAAATTGATATGTTGCTGTACTTCCTTTCCCCACCCAATTGCCAATAAAGGATCACCAATATAATAGTCAGGTAAATGATGCGTTGAAAAGTCAATTTTTTCTAGCAAGTTAGTGATAATCCATTTTCTTGCTTTGTCATCACGTGGATCCATTTGAAGCGCTTGATAGATATAAGAACTGTCACAAAAGAATTTTCCATACCAACGAAAAGGCTGGCTATTCACTTTTTCTTGCTTACACCACTTATCAAGCGTCGGTTTTATCAATTTGCTCATCAGCGGATAGGAGAGATAAATAAGTTGAAGCTCAAGATCATCCTCACAAAGATTGAATACAAAGGCTACAAACTCCTTTTGCTCATCAAAACACCATTTCAGGCTATCGGCTAAAAAAATATCAAGTGCAGAAAAAGCTTGCTTTCGCAATCCCTGTTCACGTAACTTACAATATTCGGCATAACACTGCCATTTGCGATGAGATTCAATAGCGAGTAGAGTCTGTCTTAAATTGTGATTTTGATCGTTTAACATTGTTAGCAAAACAAGTTTTGAAAATATATCAGTCTATAATAAGTGATATTTTTAAACTATAACAACTTGTTTTGCTTAGTTTGCTTTTAAAGTGCACCAACAATACGATGAGGAATATAAAGCGCTTGTAAATAATTAATGTCGTCTTGGCTTAATGATACTTGTAATGCGCCAACCGCATCGTCTAAATATTTTGTTTGAGTCGCACCAATAATTGGAGCGGTAATGCCCTTAGCAAATTGCCATGCCAACGCTATTTGAGTCATTGAGGCATGATATTTTTCAGCGATTTCAGATACTCGCTCGACAATGCCCATATCTGTTTTTTCTGTACTATCATATTTATCAACTGCAGTTTTGTCGGTTTGGCTACGTAAGGTATCAGTATGCCATTGTAAGCGAGCAAGTCGGCCTGCCGCTAAAGGACTATATGGCGTTAATGAAACATTAAATTGTTTACAAATTGGAATTAATTCCCGCTCATCTTCACGATAAAGTAAATTATAATGGTTTTGCATTGAAACAAATTTAGTCCAGCCATTTTGCTCAGCGGCAAGTTGCATATTGAAAAACTGATAACCATACATAGCTGAAGCCCCTAATGCTCTAACTTTACCTGCTTTTACTAAATTATGTAATGCCTCCATTGTTTCTTCTATAGGGGTGTTATAGTCAAAGCGATGTATGATATATAAATCAACATAATCGGTGCCAAGCCGTTTTAATGATCCATTAATTTCTGTTTCTATCGCATTTTTAGATAAGTTACCTGGATTAAAATAGACTTTTGTTGCGAGGATGACTTTATCTCGAGCTATGTTATTTTTAATTGCTCGCCCAACGTACTCCTCACTGGTACCCGCTGAATAAATATTTGCAGTATCAATAAAGTTAATCCCCAAATCTAAGGCATGCTTAATAATTGACTCACTCTCTGTTGGATTAAGTGTCCATGCATGCATTTTACTGGCAGGATCGCCAAAACTCATACAGCCTAAACAAAAACGTGATACGCTAATATCCGAATTGCCAAGTTTTATATAATCCATAAAAGCCCCTCTTGCTCCACATTAGTTTTAAATACATTGATGTTTAATAACATTAATATTCACGCCACGATAAATAACTTTCGAATATAAATTAACGCAAATAAGTTAATGTCGATGATTTATTTTAGGCACAGGTTTTATTGAGATAAATATGGTATTCATTTATAGTATGATGAAATAAATTCATTAATCACAGTTGTGCTTATGTATAATTTTAACGAACTGCACTATTTTGTTGTCGTCGCACAAGCTTCTAGTTTTGTAAAAGCAGGAAAGGCATTAGGTATTTCGTCTTCAGCTTTAAGCCATAGTATGAGCAACTTAGAGACCAAGCTAAATCTACGTTTGTTTAATCGAACCACACGAAGTATGTCATTAACCGAAGCTGGCGAGCAGTTATATAAGCAAATAGCCCCACTATTTCAATCGTTAAATCAGCAAGTTAGTGCATTATCAGATTTTCTAAGCACGCCGTCTGGAACCATTAGAATTAATGCACCACATTTAGCTGTTGAGAGTATTATTTATCCTAAACTGCGTCAATTTTTACCCCGTTATCCTCAAATCAAGATCGAAATTGAAGCAGACAATAATTGGATAGATATAGTTAAACAAGGTTTTGATATGGGATGCCGTTTGGGTAATGATATTGCTAATGATATGATTGCAGTGAAAATCTCTGCGCCATTAACGATGGCTGTCGTTGCCAGTCCTGATTATCTGAAAAGCAGGCCTCTACCTAAGCAAATTAAAGATCTTGATGAGCACCAATTAATCGGTAAGAAAATTTCTGCTCAACATGCGACAGAATTAGCTTGGGAATTCAATGACAATGGCAATATTATTAAATACCAACCTTCTTCTCAATTATCAAGCAATAGTAATTTACGTAAACAAGTGGTTTTAGATGGATTAGGCATCACATGGATAGGAAGACCAACGGTAGAAGACGATCTAGCCAAAGGCAATTTAATAGAATTATTGGAGGATTTTGCTATCACTTATGAACCATTTTATATTTATTATCCTAGTCGCAAAGGACATTCTCAAGTATTTAAATTAGTGTTAGATGCATTAAAATTTTAATGAAATTTTTAGGTGCTCAATAAATTAATACATGCCTTAAAACTGTGTATAACCGCTATCACACAAAATAAAAATTTCTGTGTTATTAAATATAATCGCGCTTAACTTCAATTTTATTGCAATCGATTAACGATCAACTAAATCAATTTATCTACACCATTATGGAATTTAAATGAAAAATTTAAACAGATAAATTCAGTTAAAAAGCTTGTCTAAGCTACCTATACACAACTAACATGATTTAAAAAAAAACTCAAAACTTGAGAACATAAAGTTGCTATTTTACTTGCTGGTAAGTTGACGATAACATCGCATAAAATATGCTTTTTTAACATAAGTTAACCTATCTCTATTCCAATAACGCTTTTTGAAAAAAACACATTTTTCACAATTATTTGATGTCGTCATTCTCATATAAAAAAAGCTTTTGTCGTTCATAACGGCAAAAGCCCATAATTTGATTTGTCTGTCTTTAATAAAAGACATGATGTTTTGATAGCTTATTGATTTAAATATAGTATTATCGCTAACGGTTAGTTCACCTCACTATGGGTAAGCGCAAATAACAGTAAAGATAGGATCTTGGCTTCTTTTTGGGTAAACGCCTCCACCTGCCATATTGACTATCCACGGCCACACTCCAGATGCATCACTAAATTCACTGGTAATTAACATCGCGCCTGAAAATACTGCATCATTGTAAAAATCAAGAACCCCCCATTCGGACATAAACCCAGCACCAATTTGACGTTCAAAATAGTTTCCGTGTGATTCAGGTTTGGCACCTACAAATCCTTGATTCTCTGCAGGACTATTTGGGTCTGGAATGGCATTGGTCAAATCTTTAACGAGAGGCACGCGATAACCAGTGCTATTACACCAAGCTTGATTATTTGCCATATTCGATAGTTTTTTACCACGTGCAATAAACCACTGTTTTAATATAAAACCATATTTTATCACCGGTTTGTTATTACGATCATATCCAACGAGTTCGAATGTCTGTGGCAATTGTGGTCGGTATATTGCTCCTGGTGAATTAGAGCTTTGTTGTGTAGTCGTTGCAGCCGGGCCCGTTAAGGTTACTCGCGTCACAACTTTGGGCGTAGGATTTAGCCAAAGTTCATTATGCTCAGATCGGGTCACAGTGGCCGTGATTCCTTCATGTGTCACTGGAGGCCAAGTTAACTCACTTTCATCAATACCAGAAATTTCTAAATCGAAAAACAAATTATTTCCCCCTGTAGTTGGGAAATTGCGTTCATAAGTTGCCGGATCTCGAGATTGAGCATAAAATCCTTTTGACCACCGCCATACCTCGGTATTAGCCGGTGACGCAAATAAACTAGGTACTAACATACAAACTGCCGGAGCAGAATTAGGCTTAATATAATATTTGACAGGACGCATGTATAACATGGCTATGCTAGGAATTCCATATTTGGTAGATAAGCTCCAAACACCACTTGTATCAAAATCAATAAGGTAAGGTGCTTTACAAATATCTAACGCCGTATCAGCATTGACAATACTACCATTTTTATCAGTAACATTAACACTTATGTTTCCTGTAGCAGAAATACCGTCGGTACCTTGCCCATCACCATCATCATCGCCCCAATAACTATAAGGAGGTCCAATTATAGTTTTTAAGTTTATAGGCCTATTGATGATGGGAATCATCATAGTAATGTCTTTAATGGTTTCACCTTCCTTGGGTAAGGCTATAGGATTTTCAGAAGATGAAGTATTGGTTGTTGAACTCATGGTAGTACCGTCAGAAAAGGTAATAACAGACAAAATATTAGCATCTGTAACTTTGGTTTTACCTTTATCAAAGGTTAAATACGGTTCACTACCTTCAATGATTTTAATAGTAACAGCCGAAAGTGCCTTTACATTAAATGAGCAAAACAATAATATCAATACAATTACAAAAAAAAGCTTAAAAAACAAACGTGATATTAAAGAAAATAAACAAGATAAAAATAATACTGAAAAGAATTTGGAACTTAAAACATAGATCTGATAATGCCTGTAGCCATAATAATACTGCATAACATTTCATCCGTCAGTTGTTATTGTTTTATTTAAGTTTTTTTACCTTCCATTATTTATAAAAATATCTAAATCCATTTGTTGAAAAGTATAATTCTTT
>NZ_LZGO01000032.1:0-48739 GCF_001690235.1 Gilliamella sp. wkB292 | reverse complement strand
ATATCTAATGGCCAATGGACACCTAGGTAGACACGGCTCCAACAGACTAAAATAGCCACGACAGTAAATAGCAATAAAAGTTTTTTTAATTTGGCGCCATAATTTAAGCAAATGACTAAACAAATAGTCCAAACAAAAACCGCATGTTGGCTAGGAAAAGAACTTGTTTTATCGTGATATAAATAATTGGTCCCTATATTTTGTGCAAAAGGACGCGGTGAATAAAAGAGATGGCGAAGAATAAAGGTGACCAATAATGCCAAAGCCAAGCTAAGTGCTATTTTAATAATTAATTGTCGAGAACAAGGTTGTAAAAACCAATAAATGCCTAAAACAATAACAGGCAAATAGACTAAATAATTTGCACAAAAAACAGCAAAATAGACAAATGTTTTTGAGGCTTGTTCTGATGCATTGATGAGTAAAAAAAGTTGAGTATTCACATTGTGCCACATAAAAAAAACCTATGTTATTTATTATATGGACTAATTTAATGAATAAATCTTAATTCAACCTTAATAAAATAAATTTCAAATATAAATTCCATCTCAGTTTGATATACCAAATAAGTGGAATAATACTCTATTTGATAAAGAGATAATAATTTTAGCAAACTTGAAATAGTCATAAATTATGGTTAGTTAGGTGGGCCAACCATATTGATTAGTTAATACGAAATAGCCGACTTTTTGATAGCATAGATAAAGAAAAATCCAACAACCAACAAATAATAAAATAAACAACAATGACAAATAAAAATATCTCGGTTGGATAAACCATACTACGATTGTTAATCTGTGTTGCAACAAAAGTAAATTCGGCCACACCAACAATATAAGCTAAAGAGGTATCTTTGATGAGTGAAACCCATTGATTAACAAAAGATGGCAACATCATTTTTAATGCTTGCGGCAGAATAATAAAAATAATAACTTGTCTTTTAGTCAAACCTAACGAATAAGCGGCTTGCCATTGTTCTTTGGCAATCGCAATCATACCCGCATAAACTGAATGACCAATATAAGCCGCGCCAATTAAGGATAACGCGAATATCACAGTAGCTATAGCCGGCACATCAATATCAAGTAATATAGGTAATAAAAAGTAAGTCCAAAAAATTAGCATAATAACAGGAATAGCTCTTAAAAAACCCAATAAACTAATTAATATATAACGACATATACCTTTGGTCACCGTTAAGCCTAACCCAGCTAAAATCCCCAAAAGTGTAGAAAAAAAGATAGCCGCAATGCTCATTAATAGTGTCAAAAAAATGCCGCCAGGAAAGTTTCCCCACATTAAATAATCTAGGTTATTCCAAATAAGTGCTAAACCTTTAAGTTCCATAATTAAACCTTGTTACCAAATTGCAGCCGTTTTGCCTGATAAATATTGCCGAGCGTGCCTACAATCACTATAGCTAAAATATATAAAAACGTTGCAATGGCAAAATCCTGAAAAGTTTTAAGCGATTCAGTTTCTACTTGTCGAGAAACGTAAGACAACTCTAATACGCCAATCGCCATGGTCAGGGATGAATTTTTGATAATATTCATATATTGGCCAATTAATGGCGGGAATGCGATACGAAAACTTTGCGGCAAAATAATAAAACGCATACTTTGCCACCAAGTCAACCCGAGTGCCGATGATGCCTGCTGTTGACCTTTACTCACCCCAGATATTCCTGCTCGAAATTCTTCAGCAATAAACGCACTAGAATAAAATGTTAAAGCAATTAAGCCAATAATAAATTCAAATGACGGCATTTTTAAAGTGAACAAAAACAAATTAATCTGCGGTTCATCAAATAACCACATTTTAAATTCAGCAGGTAATAAACTTCCAATGCCAAAGTACCAAAAAAACAGTTGAGGCAATAATGGCGAATAACGAAAAATGGCGTTATAGCTAATTACAACGCCTTTGATAATTTTGATATGACTTTGTTGAGCAATAACTAGCAAAAAACCCAATAGAGTAGATAAAATGATTGTTAAAACCGAAATAGCAATAGTGACTAAAAAACCATCCCATAACCACCATAAGTACCGTGGTTCTAGTAACTGCTCAAACATAAATTATAAACCTTGACCTATTTTAAAATCACCGCGCGGCATAGCTGATTTGGTTTCTGGTCCAAACCAACGATTATAAATCGTTAACGCTTCACCATCATTTTCAAGTTTTAATAGTATTTGGTCAACCTTTTCTTTCAATCGAGTTTCCCCTTTTGGAATACCAACAGCTTGATATTCTTGCGTAATACTAAATGGCGAAATTTCAAATGCAGCGCGTTGTTCGTCAGGAACATTTGCTAATAACCCAATTAATTTAGCATCATCTTGAGTAATAGCTTGAACCACACCATTACGCAATGCAGTAAAAGCAAAAGGCGTATCATCATATGAGATCACTTTAGCTGTTGGGTACTTTTCACGTAAAGTAATTTCCATTACCGTACCTTTATCAGCACCAATACGTAAATTTTTTAAATCATCAGGCGATTTTAATAACCCTTTTTTGGCAATAAATTTTTGCCCGGTAGCAAAGTAAGGTAAACTAAAATCGACTGTTTTAGCGCGTTCATCAGTTACCGTAAAGTTTGCTACAATTAAATCTGCTTTTTGTGAGGTTAGTAAAGGAATACGATTAGCGGGATTAGTTGGTACAAGATCAACTTTAACCTTTAACGCTTTAGCAATTTCATTGGCATAATCAACATCAAGCCCTGCAATTTTATTCGTTTTTTCATCAATAAAGCCAAACGGCGGATTACTGTCAAATACGGCTATTTTAATTTCACCGCGTTTTTCAATATCATCCAAACGATCCGCAAAAGCAGAGTTCGTTCCTAATAAACTACCAATTAATGCTACTACTGTTAGCGTTTTAGTTAAAAATTTCATCTTGATTTCCCCAAATAAGGATAGTGTTAAGTACAACTAAAGTCTAACAGCAAATAACTTAGGTAAATAAATAATAAATTTTTACATGCTTATAACTAATAGTTATATTAAAAGCGTCAACCCTACTTTCTCATGATTGAGTGATTAATGATTGCTGTTTGTTAATTAAAATGCTGAAAAACCAATACTTAACGTTGATATAGATGGTTAATCAAAAATATTTTTAGATGTCTGTTTGCGCGATATGTTGTTGCTAACTCGCATAACATCTTCATTTTATAAAGCGCTTTAGCTTCCTACTATTTCATTTTCGACAAAAAAGTAAGCAATCTCTCTTTCGGCTGATTCTGCTGAATCCGAGCCATGTACTGCATTTTCAGTCACACTGTCAGCAAAATCTGCTCGCAACGTGCCCGCAGCGGCTTTAGATAAATCGGTTGGCCCCATCAATTCACGATAGCGTTTAATTGCATTTTCACCTTCAAGCACTTGCACAACAATTGCACCAGATGTCATGAATTTTACTAAATTGTCAAAAAACGGTTTACCTTGATGTTCAGCATAAAAGCCCTCTGCTTGTTCTTTTGTTAACTTTAACATTTTTAAAGCAATGATATTCAATTTTGCTTGTGATATACGAGTTTCAATCTCACCAATTATCTGTTTACGAACTGCATTTGGCTTGATAATTGATAAAGTTCGTTCTATAGCCATGAGTTAATCCTTATTAATTGAAGGTAAATTTGACGCGCGCAATTTGACCACTTTCATCTATCAATAATAAAAAGTGTTCACCTTTTTGTGATAAAGTGACTGCAACTTTATCACTATCCATCGAATGTGCAATAAGATTGCCATCTAAAAACCACCATTTTTCCCCATATCCCCCCTCAGGTGTTAAATCAACGGTGACTTGATTATTGCCGGGCAATGCTCTAAGTAGTTGTTTATCATTTAATCCAACAATATTGAGTGGTGAAAAAATATCTTGCCCCATTACCGGACAATGTTTATCAATTGGTGGCAATAAATTCCGTCTTTTCTCTTTGGTTAATAGAAAGTTTTCTAATGATACTGGCCATAGTGCGACTTGTTTTTTTTGCGCACCGGGGCAATCCGCCGCCACACGCTTACCTTGTTCATTAACCCAAATCGTTATCCAACCAGAACGATAAATATTATTTTTTAACTCACTATAGGTGCTTAATGTTGGTGGAACAATATTATTCAATACCCATGCTGTTTTTTGGCGGTGACAGTTCGCATCTGACTCAGGAAGCGGTTGCCCTAATGGCCAACAAATTTTTATAGACGATACTGATTCTGGTTTTTCATAAGCAGTAAGTGGTCGATTTAAACGGTTTTCTCTATTTAATAAAATAGAATTAACATGTTGTAAAATCGGCATTGCAGAGATTGAACCATATTGCCCCACAACAGGCGTTCCATCAGGCCGCCCTACCCAAACCCCTATTAAATATCGTGGATTAATACCAATTGCCCAAGCATCGCGATAGCCATAACTGGTTCCGGTTTTATAAGCTAATAAATTATTATTAATTAGCATTTGTCTTGTTATCCAAGCGCTACCATCTGAAATAAGGGGTTTATTAATTAATGGCTCTTGTTGAGTAAAACGCAAAGGACTCACCTCACCATGCCTTGCAAATGCACTATAGGCGCTGACAAGATTATCCATTCTTACTGAAGCGCCACCTAATATATACGAGATATTAGGCTCATTTGCTATGGACGATAAAGGTAAACCAATGCCAGCCAATTTACCGGCAAATCGTTTTGGCCCATATAACTCAATTAATTGAACTGCTGGTAAGTTTAATGATTTACTTAATGCATCCGATGCGCTAACCGGGCCATTGAATCCCTCATCAAAATTAGTGGGTCGATAATCAGTAGTAATACGTGGAACATCTTGTAATAACGACTCAGAGTGAATCATGCCATCATCAATGGCAAAGGCATAAATGAAGGGTTTTAGTGTAGAGCCTGGCGATCTTAACGCACTAATCATATCCACTTGGCCAAAGCGCTCTTTGTCATTAAAATCAGCTGAACCAATATACGCTTTAACTGTCATATCAGTATGATCGACAACTAAAATAGCCAATGATGTTTTAGGCGGTAGTTGTGCTGCTCGGTTTATGGCTAAATCTTCTAAATTATATTGAAGCGAAGCATCAATAGTGGAATGAATAATATCCTCATTCGGATATTTCTGTTTTAAACGATAAGCTAATAAAGGCGCCAACTGCGGCGTTTTTCGTGGATAGACCCAAACTTCGTCACGTCGAACTTGATCGATCAAATCATTGGACCACACCTTATATTCCGCCAATCTATCTAATACTTTATCGCGAGCTTGCTTAGCTCTTTCAGGAAATCGATCAGGCCTCAATCGACTGGGCGCTTGAGGTAATACGGCTAATAATACAGCTTCACTTCTTGTTAACGCTTTGGGATGTTTACCAAAATAGGACCAGCTTGCTGCGCCAATACCTTCTATTGTGCCACCATAAGGAGCATGATTAATATATAAAGTTAAAATCTCTTTTTTACTATAATGTAATTCAAGTTGCAGGGTTCGAAAGAGCTGTTTTAGCTTACCGAGCAGAGTTCGATCGTGTGGATATAATAATCTCGCCACTTGCATAGAGAGAGTACTACCACCGGAAATGATTCGATCATTGGATATATTTTGCCAAGCAGCACGAACTAAAGAAACCGGATTGATACCAATATGATCGTAAAAATAACGATCTTCATAATTTAATAAAACGTCAAGATAATAGTCTGGCACTTCATCAAGGCTGACCGAATAACGCCAAACACCATTTTGATCTGCAAATCGCCATAAGGGTGTTTCATCTTCAGCAACAACCGTTTGCGTAGTTTTATTTTGGGAAATAGATAATGGAAAAAGATGATCAGCAATCAAAAAACTACCGACTAATAAAACTAATAATATCAATACAAATTTGAATAATTTATAAAAGTGTTTTTTCATTATCGTTGTTATGTGACCTTGCTAAATATACTTACAAATAAAAATTCCGCCAAATATTTTGGCGGAATAATCAGTCAAGTTTATTGATATTTGATTAATTTTGTTCCTTTTTCGGATTTGAAATAGTCATCAAATCATGTGATTGTCCTATCGCAAAGCGTTCTGGACGATACATAGATTCAACATAGGGATAAGGAATCATATAATCGCCTGGCGTTACCGCTCTAACTAAATAAACGATACGTTTACGATAGGTATCTCGCGCTACATATTTTTGCAGATTAACGGCGGCAACATATCTATCATCTCGATATTCTTGATATTTAATATCACTAATATCCTCACCTTTCATTAAATCCGCTATAGCAGGAATTGATGATAAATTTACACTACTATTAGAAAGATTTTGATTTTCAAGTTCCAAACCTGCTGGTAAAAAATCAACAATCAAGGCATCATTAACAGGTTTTTTAGCCGTTACATCTAAAACTACAACCATCATTGAACCAACCTCTAAAGTTGCTGGTGATATGTTATTACCCTGCAAATCGTAATAGCGACGACTGATATTAAAGAAATCATCAGGTGACGTTGGTGCTGGTTGTGTATTGGAATAACCGGTAACAGAAAACTTAATATAAAGTGGTTCACTCGATTCTGCATTATTAATCGTTAACCCTTGAGCTAACCCATCATAATCATAAGAGTGTGAAAAAACCGAATTCACGTCATTAACTTTACCATTTATCGTCACGTTGAATTTATGACCAGTGCTATGTTGTTCTAATGACCAACCAGCAATAAACAATGCGTTTAACTCTTGTGTTGAAAAATAGCGTTTATCATTTAATAAATCTGATAAATTAAATAAATAACTAGCTTGATTATTTTGAGCCATATTGTTATCTAACAGTAAAGAGAGTATTAATGCTTTATCACGTATTTCACTGCCGTAATTACCTAACCAGTTATTATTATACTGATATGGCGTGCTGAAAATTAATGGTAATAATTGTTCATAGATAGGTTGATAACCATTCAATTTTGCAGCAACCGCTAATTGTGCTAAAGGTAATGGTGAATAGATAAATGACTTATCACTATTAATTTTGTCTGATAAATAATTTATCTCGTTACGCATTGCTGAGGTAATTTTATTTTGTTTAGTTAGCACCATTAACGCATAAGCTTTGATTGACAACTTGGTAAACTCTAGATTACGCGAATCTCCATAATAATTAAGATTATTAAATGCAGATGCATCATAGATATATTGACCTATACGTGTCATTGCTAAATCAAGTGCTTTATCACTAACTTGATAACCCCGTTCTTTAGCTTGCAATAAGAAGTCCGTTGCATACACAGTCAACCAATGCTCTTCTTCGTTATGACTATTCCATAAACCGAAGCTGCCATTACTGCGTTGCATTGATAAGATACGTGAAATACCTAATTGTACTTTTTCACGACGTTTATCATCAGCGTCGGTTTTAATGCCTAACTCTGCAAGTTGTTCACTATTGGCATATAGCGATGGGAATAAACCACTGGTTGTTTGTTCCAAACAACCGTAAGGATATGCAAATAATGCTTTGATATATTGAGCAATATTTAATGGTGGTTGATTAGAGATAACCAGTTGCCCTGCAACAGTGTTATCAATTAATCCAGTTAATGCTTGGTCTGGTAATTGCCAACTTTGATTGGTATTTAATGCTGCAACATAAGATCGTGTTGTGCCAGCATAGGCTGGTCTTACGCCTATTGACCATGAACGTTCAATGTTAACCTCTGAATTATCTTCTAGTAAAATACCTTTGACCGCTATCGTCACTGAACCTGCACCATAACCATAATCAGCAATCACAGGAATTTGAATAATATCTTTTTGTTTACTATCAAGTTTAACCGATATCGTTTTTGCTTCATTTTGCTTAATCAAACCCGCGGTTGATACTTCAACTTGCATAGTTTGTGTGCTATCAGTCAAATTATGCACATCTAACGCTAATACTGCACGATCACCACCAGATAAGAATCGCGGCGTAGATAATTCAACAACAACCGGCGCTGCAACTTTCATTTTTTTATCCGCTTTACCAAAACGGTTATCATCCCATGCTTGCGCCATTATTCGTAGTTCACCATTAAAATTAGGTAAAGGTAAATTAATCTCACCTTCACCTTCGTCATTTAACTCAATGGTATTAAGTTGTTGTGCAACAATTTGAACGTCATTTGACGGTTTTTTCCCACCAGCGCCCATCGCATCACCACCAAAGCTCATGTTAACATTACGGCCGGTAGCTTCAATTAGTTTGCCATAGACATCATAAATATCGACATTATAACGTTTACGCCCTAAGAACCCTGCATAAGGATCGGGGGTGACATAATCAGTAATATTTAAAATACCTGAATCAACTGCTGAAACCAATACAGTCACTTTTTTATCTTTTTGGATAGATGATTTATCCATTTTAATTTTAATCGGCACAACGCTTTCTGGTTGTACTTGTACCGGTGCATCAATTGAAAAATTTAATTGACGATTAGCCGTATCAATCGGTAAATAAAGCAAACCAATTGCGCGTTTTATGGTTTGCACTGAAGCGTCCGTCGACGGGCGAACAATCATAGCACTAATGTAAATATCATGTCGTCCCCATTTTTCAATAGGAATGTCGACATCTAAACCTTCTTCACCAACTGTAATGGCTTTTTTCCAAATGGTGCCATCGTTGGTTTCAAGAGAAATATAGCCAGAACCTGCTACAGGTGCTTGAACATTAACTTTAGCGACATCGCCAGGATTGTAAGATGGCTTATCAATACTTAACTTAACTTGGTCTGGACGTACCGATTTAGTACCTTGAGTATTATCCTCCCAGTCATAACCAGACCAGAATCGAAAACTTGTTACGACTTTAGTGTTAGTATCAACAACTTCAACACGATAAGAACCATAATCGGTTGGTTGATAGGCTATTTTTGTGGTACTGCCTGGCTCAATCGATAACTGATCTTCCGAAACTACAAACTCCTTGGAGTTGTAACTTTGGCTCCATCCATCTACATCTGACCACACCCAATAATAATTATAACGCTCACGAATCAGTCTAGCTTTTAATGAATTTGTACCTAATTTTTCACCATGCGTATCAACGTAAGCGATTTCGAATTCAGCATTACTATTTATGTCTACAGTAGGACGCTGTAAATAATTATCGCTATTCCAATCATAATAAGGCGAGTCTTCAAATAATGCTCGAATTGCCGGCATTTTAGGTGCTGGCCAAATAGTTTGCGTTGCATAACGTGTAACCGGCCTACCGCCAGAATCTAGCAAACTAGCTTGTAAAACAACTTTGACAGGCGATTGCGTTTCGGACCAATAAACTTTCTTCACATCAATTTGAGTTAAGCCATCGTTATCTAACTCCAACCCTAAAGAATCTAGATCCTCATATAGATTATCATCAGTAACTGGACCAATTTTAAAATCAGCTAATCCAGCAATAGTGTCGGCTTTCTTTAAATAAAGATTCGCATCTAAGCGATTACCGGATGCAGGTGCGCCATATAAATACCAACCTTTGATATCAAAGGAAACATCTTCATCCTTTAGAATTGGCTCATCAGATAAACTGTGAATTTCCATTGCCATACGTTCTGGCAAAAACTCTTCTACTTTGAAGTTCCATTGGCGAAAGTTATCATCACCTAAATTAAAACGAATTGTCCAATTACCTGTTGCGGCATCATCGGGAATAACAAACTGTTGTTGATATAAACCATTGGTATCTGCACGACTTTTTAAATGGAAAGTTTCAACAACTCGACCATTAGTCGATATCACCTCAGCGATGATTGGTTGTTCAGGTAATGGCTGACCATCTGCGTCGCGTAATAGTGCATTGAAATAGACGGTTTCTTTTGGACGATAAAGATCACGAGGGCCAAAAACAAACAATTGTTTTTGATAAAACGGCGTACCAGATAGATTGAAATCCGTTAAATTGAGTGCGTTTCGATCAATAGTCACAAATGAGGTTTGCTGGCCATCAGTAGCCGTCAATATGTTATAGGCAGAGCTTTTTGTTTTGGTAAATTCAGCATAACCATCTTTATCTGTTGTTGCTGTCAGGTTTTTACATGTTTTGTTACTATTTTCGGTTTGGCATAGCAGTGATAAATTAATATTGGCGAGTGGTTTACCGTTATCTAAACCATGAGCCATTACCGCTAATTTACCATTTTTATAGTGATGAAGTGAAACCCCAATATTACTTATTGAAAATATTGTTGCTGAGTTATATTCATTATAAGTTCCTGCTTGATTAATTACCGCAATATAAACCCCTTCTTGATTGAGTTTAGTAATGTTAGAAAGGTTAACGATAATGGTTTCTTGAGCATTCGGTTTAGGATTAAGATCAAATCTTGAGGAATAAACTAAGTCAGTAAATTCGCTCATCTCTTGCGAACGCCAAATAGATAACATATTAATAAAGCCATAATTATCGATCAAACTGGATAATTTTTCTGGCTTAATTTTGAAAAAGTTTATATCAACTTTGTCAACATTGAGCGTGGTAATAGGTAACCCACTCATCGATTTACTTGGTAATAATAATCCAGTACTTGCAAAGCCGACTGTTGGCTTACGGTCTTGAGTGGTTATCTCGGTTTGATAAACTTCGGGTAAATGACTATCATTAATAGCTGATAACATTTTATCAATAGTTAAAACTAATTTACGATCTGGTTGAAGATAACGAAGTTTTAATTCAAGGCCATTATCAGACAACTCCCAAGCGCCATCAACCACACCACTCTCTTTGTCAACCAATCTCAATAAATTTGAAAAATTCAATTTTGGATTGATAGGAACAGAAAACGTCACAACTAAAGTACTTGAACCATCAATAATGACTTCTGAACTATCGATAACTTTTAGGCTTTTACCTTTATATTTTTCAATTAATTCAGGTGTTGGATTAAATGGGCTATGAGATTGCGAATTAACATTCGAATTATGCGTAGTATTATCTGTAATTAATTCCGTTTTATTAGTACTTTCTAAATCGACAGTTTTCTCTTTTTGATCGTCACAAGCACATAACGTCAAAAACAAACCTAACACAGCCAACTGTTTTATCAATCTCATTTTTTCATCTAATCCTTACTATTACAGGTAAATATACTTGTTATTTTATTGACGATATTATGTCCTATTGCATAAAAATTAGCAAAGAATCTTTATCAAGATTTTTAGCCTATCTTGAGATAAATAAATTTTTCATATTAGTAAAAAAATTAGCGGAATGAGGTTATTGAAGGAGGCGTATGAGATTTAGAACTTATCATGAAGTCAATAAGCTCTAAGTATCTATATTTTCTAATATTATTCGATAATTAATAACTGATTTACGATGCTTTTATAATTAATTTTTTTAGGATAAAATTCAAAATAATGCCATAAAGCGGTAAAAAGAATAAGCCACAGATAATAATTTTAAAACTATAATCGATAGCAGCAATTTCAACCCAATGCGTTGCCATAAACTCATCGCTCGTTTTATAAAATGCGATCGCAAAAAAGACAATAGTATCAATACCATTACCTAATACAGCTGATGCCGAAGGTGCTACCCACCATGCTCTATTTTTACGTAAATAATTAAACACAGTGATATCCATCAATTGCCCAACTAAATAAGCGGCAAAACTGGCTAAGGCAATACGGAAAACAAAACTGTTAAAATCAGACAAAGCTGAAAATCCCATCCAATGTCCTTCAAAAAATACGACCGAAATGGAATAAGAGAACAGTAATGCCGGTATCATAACAACAAAGATAATTTTTCTGGCAAGGCTAGCACCGAATACTCGAATGGTTAAATCGGTAGTCAGAAAGATAAATGGAAAGGTAAAAGCGCCCCAAGTGGTATGAAAACCGAAGATATCAAACGGGATTTGCACCAAATAATTACTTGAAGCAATAACCAAAATATGAAAAAACGAAAGCCAGCCAAGGGCTTTCATTTGTTGTGTGTGAGTAAATTTGCTTGTTTGCTCTGAATGCGTGTTCAGATACATAAATTTTTCCTTTTTTTAATGGGGTGAGTGAACCCAGTATGTCAATTAATTTGAATGATTAAGGTATTGGTTTAAACCTTTCTCGCGAAGAATGCAGCTAGGACACTTACCACATCCACCCTCTACCCCATAATAGCAAGTATGGGTATGGTTTCGGATATAATCCAAATAACCTAACTTATCAGCCATTTCCCATGTTTGAGCTTTGGTAAGATACATTAAAGGCGTTTTAATATTAAAAGCGTAATCCATAGCTAAATTCATTGACACATTCATCGATTTGATAAAGATATCTCGACAGTCCGGATAACCACTAAAATCAGTTTCACATACACCAATAATAATATCTTTAATACCGTGTTGTTTGGCATAACAGCCCGCTAACAATAAAAATAACATATTGCGCCCATCAACAAAGGTATTAGGATAATCCCCGTCTTTGGCAGCTTTAATTTCCTGCGCGTCATCAATCAACGCATTATTGGTCGTTTGTTTGATCACTGAAGTATCAATGACGGTTTGTTTCACACCAAGATCTTCAGCAATCCATTTAGCTTTTTCAAGCTCAATGGCATGTCGTTGTCCATATTGAAAACTAATGGTTTCGACGTTTTCACGTCCATAATCTGCAATGGCTTGCAGTAAACAGGTGGTAGAGTCTTGCCCACCAGAAAATATCACTAGTGCTTTACGATTTTGCATTTTTAACTGTTCCGATTTGATTTTTTCGACAAAAAATTAGCGATTATCAACTTTTTCAGGATAGAGATCGTGATTAGCCAAACGGTTCATCGCTATCTGTTCCCAATTGGTACCAGCTTTACCATAATTGGCATAAGGATCAATTGAGATACCGCCGCGCGGTGTAAATTTTCCCCAAACCTCAATATATTTAGGATCCATTAACTTAATCAGATCTTTCATGATGATATTAATGCAATCTTCATGATAATCGCCATGATTACGAAAGCTAAATAGATACAGTTTGAGTGATTTACTCTCAACCATCTTAATATTTGGTACATACGAAATATAAATCGTAGCAAAATCAGGTTGACCGGTTATCGGACAAAGACTGGTAAATTCCGGGCAGTTAAATTTAACAAAATAATCATTACCAGGATGTTTATTATCAAAGGTTTCCAAAATATTTGGACAATAGTCAGTTGGATAGCGAACAGATTGGTCGCCAAGTAGTGTAATTTTACTCATTAAATTTTCCTTAGTTTTTTAGCGTGGGAGGTTCACGAACCACGTAGTAAGGCGCACACCTTACTATTTTTAATGGCAAAAGTCTAGGATAATAGCTGTCTAACGCGATGTTAAAAACGCTATCAATATTAAGCTTGATAGCGTGAAGATAAAAAATAAGCAGGTTAGCAATTTATTTAACTGCTACTTGTTGATAATAATCAGCAAGTTTTTGTTTAGCGTCTGCTAATTCTTGTTCGGCTTTTTGTACTTTTGCTTTTAACTTATCAATTTTTTCTTGATCGAACTTTTTACTATCTTTAGCGTATTTTTCAGTTTTTTGAGCTAATTCATTCTTTCTTTCAGCAACTTTATCCGTTTTTTCGGCAATATCTTGCTTATATTTTGACTCTAAATCGGCATTACTACAATGTGTATTAACTTCATCAAGCGCTTTCTCAAGCCCGGTAACTTTATGACTATTATTATGGTTTTTAGCTTGTTCAATTTCGGCTTGAATAGCCTGCTTTTTGCTTTCACAAGTTAGCCCTTCTGATTGATGATTTTGCGCAAAGCTGTTCATTGAGCAGGTTGTTAGCAAAGTCAAAATACTTAATTTACTGACTAACTTTATTACTTTTTTCATATTCATTTCCCCAATAATTTATTTTCTCAGTTGTACACAATCAACTTTATGATCTTTACCTTTGGTTAAAATTAAACTTGCTCGTTCCCGTGTTGGCAGAATATTTTCGATCAAATTTAATTCATTAATTTCCCGCCAAAGTCGGTTGGCAATATTCACAGCTTCTTGTTCTGGCAACTGTGAATAATGGTGAAAATAGGAATTAGGATCACTAAATGCTCCAGCTCTAAATTTTAAAAATCGATTGACATACCAATCATGTAACAACGGTAATTGAGCATCGACATATATTGAAAAATCGACATAATCAGACACAAATACCCGATTGTTAGCTTGAGTATAATTTAGGGTGCCTTGTAAAACATTTAATCCCTCAAGAATCAAAATATCAGGACTATCGACAGTAATCTGTTCGTCTTCAACAATATCGTAAACCAAATGAGAATAAACGGGTGCTTTAACTTCTGACTGTCCTGACTTTACATCAGCAACAAAATTAATCAACTTTTTAATATCATAAGATTGTGGAAATCCTTTCTTATTCATCATGCCACGTTCTTCAAGATAACGATTTGGATATAAAAAGCCGTCGGTTGTCACTAATGCGACTTTGCGATGTTCTGGCCAACGAGTTAATAATGCTTGTAAGACACGAGCAGTGGTGCTTTTACCGACAGCCACACTACCTGCAATACCAATAATATAAGGAATTTTCTGGCTTTTACCTAGAAACTTTGATAAGACTGCCTGACGACTAAAGCTATTGCTTATATAATAATTAAGTAATCGAGATAAAGGCAAGTAAATTTCACTGACTTCATCCATCGATAAATCTTCATTAATACCTTGTAACGAAGTTAATTCTTCTGCTGTTAAAGTCATTGGTACCGCATTACGCAAACTTGCCCACTCTTTACGGCTAAATTGCATATAAGGACTCAAATGATTCTTCATGTTTTATTCTTCTCTATGATGATTGATTCTAAAATATTCGGCTCAGATTATACTAAATCTATTTTTTTACAATCACAAATTAGCATTGATGCTTCATCGTAGCTATCTAAGTGAGTTACTGATAAAATATAAACGTAAAATTTAACTTGAATATAAAATTGAGATTATATGTTAAAAACTAAATCGAAGCTAAAACCCAAAAAAAGCCGTCAAGAAATAAATGAAGAGTCGCGTGAACTGAAACGTAAACGTAAACATAAAGGTTTACCGAGCGGTTCACGTTTTAATGGTCAAGATAACAATCAACATAAAAAATCATCCAATACCATTAAAGATCCGCGAATTGGTAGTAAAAAGCCAATTGCTTTAGTTGCTGATGATGCAACAAGCAAACCTGTTTTAGTCAAAGAGCCAAAACCGATTAAAAAACGCTTATCCCCTCAAGAAGAGTTAGAACAATTAGAAAATGATGAAAAATTAGAGCAACTACTTGATTTAGTCGAAAGTGATAGTAAATTAACCAAAGAACAACAGTCATACCTTGATAGCAAACTAAACCGTATAGAAGAGCTGATGCAACAGCTTGGTTATAGTGATGATGATTTTGATGATGAACAAGATGAATCGAAAGAAGATATTGTCAGTTTATTAAAACGTCATTAAAAATCGATTAAATAATCATAATTCGACGTTAATGTGATTATAAAATATTTAAGTCATATCAATTAAGATACAGTTATTTTAATTGATATTATCTTAAAATCGGTATTGTTCAATACAAATCAGCTTAGATAAATAATGAGAACATAATGCCATTACTAATAATGCTTAGTTTATATTTTGGATTATTGATTTGTACGCTACTATTTTTAAAAAAAACCAATCGTATAAAAAATAGAACCAGAATCAAAACTAAACAAAAACCAATTAAAAAAAATCATGGAAATAGCAATGTTAGATGCCGAATTAAATAAAAATAATAATAAAATTCAAACGCAATTATGGGATCAAAGATTAATTGAAAAATATAATTATTCTGGCCCGAGATATACATCGTACCCAACAGCGCTCGAATTTAATGAAAATTTTAATGACCAAGATTTTTTAGCAGCGGCCAATCGTTATCCAGATAGACCATTATCGCTTTATGTTCATATCCCTTTTTGCCATAAGCTTTGTTATTTTTGTGGTTGTAACAAACTTGTTACCCGCCAGACTCAAAAAGTTACTAAATATTTAGATATACTCGATATTGAAATTGAAAAGCGATCACAATTATTTAAAAACCGTATTGTTTCGCAAATGCATTGGGGAGGCGGTACCCCAACCTTTTTGACCAACGATGAAATTACCCGCCTGATTGTTTCGCTAAAAAAGCATTTCAATTTTGCGCAAAATGCTGAACTGTCAATTGAAATTGACCCAAGGGAAATTAGTCCTCAAACTATTGATCATCTTGCTGATCTCGGATTTAATCGACTGAGTATGGGAATTCAAGATTTTAATCACGAAATTCAAAATTTAATTAATCGTGAACAAGATGAAAACCTAATCCGCTCATTAATTAAGCAAGCACGTAAAAACCATTTCCATTCAATTAGCTTGGATCTAATCTATGGATTACCTAAACAAACAGTAGAAAGTTTTACCGAAACCTTAAATAAGGTTATCGATATTTCACCAGATCGACTGAGTGTCTTTAATTATGCTCATCTTCCTAGTCGTTTTGCCGCTCAGCGAAAGATCAAAGATCAGGATTTACCTAACGCTAATCAAAAATTGCAGATTTTACAAACCTGTATCGAAAAATTAACCCACGCTGGTTATCAATTTATCGGTATGGATCACTTTGCTAAACCCACTGATGAACTGGCAATCGCTCAGCAGCAAAATAAATTGCACCGTAATTTTCAAGGTTATACCACTCAAGGTGATGCTGATTTACTGGGACTTGGTGTATCGGCAATTAGCATGCTGGGTGATAGTTATGCGCAAAACCAAAAAGATCTAAAAATTTATCAAAACCAAGTTGAACAAACCGGCAATGGTTTATGGAAAGGCTTTAATTTAAATAATGATGATATTATTCGGCGTGATGTGATTAAACAGCTTATTTGTCATTTTTATTTAGACAAAAAACAAATAGAGCAAAAATTTAATATTCAGTTCGATGATTATTTTGCGCAAGACTTATCGTTACTCAAACCTCTACAACAAGATGGTCTGGTCATGATTAGTGATGATACCATTGTTGTACAACCCAAAGGACATTTATTAATTCGCAATATTTGTATGTGTTTTGATATTTATATGCGCCGTATGGCAAGACAGCAACAATTCTCAAGGGTTATTTGAGTTTTTGTTTAAAGTGATCAAATTCAGCTTTATTACGAATTATCCGTTCAAAAAAGCCACGTTGCCAACAGAAATCAGATGCGCCGTTTTTACGCAAAAAAACGGTCGACTTTGATTTGAATTGTGCAATAAATTTAGTCAGTGATACCGGATTTTTATAAGGCGCTACCCTATCACTACGCCATTCTAAAATGGCTTGTAATTGATTTGCATCGATAAAAAAGTGGTGAGAATAAATGATCGAATATCGATTAACTTGTTCAAACCAAATTGATTGCGTTAATAATTGACTTGAATGATCAAAGATAGTGGTATTTGGTGCAATCTCTATTTTAATAAAGTAGAAATGATCAGCAGAATAATTTACATTTGCTAATCGCGTTCGAGTTGAATTCATCTTTCATCGATAAATGAGGGCTCAGCAAGCTTTCGCCCTACATTGTTGCTATTAATTTTGTTAGTTAAATGTCTAAGGTTTTTTACAAATAAAAACATATTCGAGTAATATTAATAAGCGCTTACACAAGCTACCTTATTACCCATATAAGACGGTTTTTCTTTTCTAATACTACCAATGTACGATGTCACCAAATATTGATCAGTCGTTCCATCTCCTACCGGATTGTTTGACCAATAGGAATCTGTTGCCCAATCACTTGCGCTGTAGTAAGTAGAACTGGTATACCCCCATTCAGAAAATAGATGCCCTAAAGTATCAATCTCTCGCGTGTAATTACCGCCAATGCCAAAATCATTTTTTTTACTATTGGTGTAGTTAATGATATAAGGCACTTCATATTCACCTTCTAAACTATGACAATACTCACTTGCAGTCGCAACGCCAGTTAAATCGTCTTTAGTATTATAGGGAACAACATCCTTACTAGTAATGAACCACCTGATAATCTCAAAACTATAAATCTGATTTGTTTTTTCAGGATCGGAATATATTTTGAAAGTTGCGGGTTCAAATAGACCACCTTTAGGGTGTTTAGGGCCTTGTAATAATATTTTAACTACATTACCATCATCACCATTTGGTGCAGTCAATACCAAGGCAGCTCCACTACCTTTTTCAGGCGTTGTAGGGGTTGAGGCGATAACTTGTTTAGCCGTTGTACCAACAAATGTTAATAAGAAGAACAAATTATTTGATCCAGTTCGAGGAAAGTTAGCCGAAGGTAAATCGGCATTGATTACTTTAAAGCCTTTAGTCGGATCCCATTGCTGAGTTGGGCCCGCAAAATACAGATTATTATAACCATTACCGGTACTATTATTATCATCACCAAATTTTAAATTTGGCTGGGCATAACAAGCATAGGAATGCGTTATTTCAGGCGTAACAAAATAAACAGTTTCAGCCTTTGTAAACAATGAAGAGTTTGGAATGCCATACTTAGTTGTTAATGAGCCATCAGTGGTTGTTAATTTAATTTTATAAGGTGCATTACAGGCAGAAAGATGATCAGTTAACTGCATAGTTTTATTTTGGTTATCTTCAATGTCAATCGACATATTCCCTGTTGCTGACATATCCGAATCACCATCATCATCTCTAGCAAAATCATAATAATTGCTAGTTAGTTCATTTAAATCAATTGAAGTCTCACCATAGGGAATAAATGTCATAATATTATTAAACGAAGTAACATCGTGTGGCAATACTATAGGATTTGTTTCGGTTGAGAGATTTTGATCAGCGGTAATAGTTTTGAGAGAGCCATCAGGTAAGTAAAAGTTAATACTTAATAACTGACTAGTATTATCGGCCTTAACTTTGCCATTATCGAATGTCAAATAGGGAGCAAAACCATGAATTACACTCGTTGTTGACGCTGATAATGCATTAACCGCAAAAGAAGTAAAAAATAAATCAAAAATAGCAGCACTGATAAAGATGTATTTAAATAACCTTGATAAACAGCCTAAATAAATTGATGAATGAGATAAATTGTCATTATTTGACTGAAATAAAAAAAACGGTTTAGAAGGTATATAATTGATTAAATAATGGTAAAACGGTTGATAAAAGCGTTTACTCGGATTTTGAGTATCAGCTAAATTTTTATGGCTGGCTGGCTGGCTGGCTGGCTGGCTGGCTGGCTGGCTGGCTGGCTGGCTGGCTGGCTGGCTGGCTGGCTGGCTGGCTTCACATAACTACATTGTAACATAAAAACACCTTTCCTACAATTAACAACGCTTTGATAATTAATGCTTTTTTAAAAGTAATACTAAATGAGTCATTTATATATCCGCAAAATATAAAAAGACAACGTTACATATTGATATATAAAAGTTGTGTATTACCATACTATAAATTAAACGGTTAATAAAGTAATTTTAGACAATTTGCTTTACGTCATCAAAACTAAATATTGATAGTCATTGGGTAAAAAAATGTGAACATTTTATTTTACCCAAATCAAAAAACAGATCTGTGCGTTAACAATTTCGCCAGAGATAATAATCAACTAATGACAGGCTAAATATACCTTAAATTTTGTCGTTTGTGCTATCACTTCTACACTTTTAAACGTGTCATTCAAAATGGTTTGATAGGGTAAAAATGAATTTGCTACTAGACACATATAACCATTTAATTTTAAATGTTTTTTGGCTTGGCTAATTAAGGCATTAACCGCAGTATAATCGGTCTGTTTACCATCATGAAAAGGCGGATTTGATATAATCAAATGGTATTTATCATTTAAATTAGAAAAAACATCACTGGCAACAACACTTGCAGATAAATGGTTACTCGCTAACGTTGCTTTGCTTGATTCTAATGCCGCACTATTAACGTCAGACAGCGTTAACGTAATATCAGGAAATAATTTACCAAGCACTGTTGCCAAAATACCCGAGCCACATCCGACATCTAAAACATGTCCTTTAACAATGTCTGCATGTTCCATCAATGCATTTAATAGCAATTCACTACCCGCATCTAACCCTTTTTGACTAAATACGCCAGGTAAACTTTTCACTTCAATGTCGTGATTATCGATTGTTAAATGATAGCTCAACCACCATTTTTCAAACTCAAAAGCCAAACGATGATCGGCTTGAAAATGATATAAACTGCAACGTCTTGCACTATCTATTTTTTGGATGGAACCAAACTCATTTAACAAAGCTTCAACACTTTTAATTCCTGAGCGGTTTTCGCCAACAATAAAAATATCACTCCCTTTAGCCATGTTATGTAATAGGTAAGACAACTGAAATTGCGCTTCACTTTTTGTTTTTGGCCAATAGTAGATGACCGTATCCATGTTTGTATAAAAGGTAGAATCAGGTAGCAAAGCAAAAAGCGCTTCGGCCTTATGTGCATAATTTTTTAGTCGTAAATAGGTATGAAACTGAGAACAATGAATTTTAATGTTATGCGCCGAAAAACTTGCCGGATAACTGTCTTGAATGTCGCCAGCAAAGATAACATTTTTATTGTTAAAGATACTCTCGTGTCGTTCTATTACTTGACTTGCTGGTGTAAAAGCAGATGTTGCCATATTACCTCGATGAAAAAACCTTTATAAATTTAGCCGTTGATTATACAATTAACGTCCTTTAATCTCTAACAAAAAAACACTTTCTTAATCATGACTGAACAAGATTGGTATTTAAAACAATGTAATATCACACAATATGTTTTACGTAATGCAGCCGCGTTCAAAGGTGAACTTGCAACACATATTAGTGATGAAATCCGCTTAATTGTTGTTGCAGAACAAAAACCAACACAAAAAATATATCAGGATATTTTAAATGCCATTAGTCTTAGCGCTGAACAAGTATTGGTGCTTACACCATCGCAACTCATTATCCCTGCTAATGAAATAAATAAAGTGGTGTGGTTTATTGACATTCAACCAGATGAATCGTGGCAAAATCAGTTATTGATTCAAACAACAAATTTAGATGCATTAGCCAATGCACCACAACAAAAACGCCAGCTTTGGCAACAATTATGTCAATATGAAAACTATTTCCATCCTAAACGAGCATGATTTATCAGAAGCTTATGCATTAGAGCAACTTTGCCATCCTATTGCATGGTCTAAACAGACGTTCTTCTCTAACCAAGGCGATCATTATTTAAATTTAAAGCTCACGATTAATAACAAAATAATTGGATTTTGCATATGCCAATTAGTGGCCGATGAAGCAAACTTATTTAATATCGCAATACATCCCAATTTTAGAAAACAAGGATTAGCAAAAGAGTTGCTCAATTGCCTTATTGACAAGTTAATGACAATCAATCCATCCAACCCTATCACCACGCTATGGTTAGAAGTTCGACAATCAAATAAGGCTGCTATTTTGTTGTATCATTCACTTGGTTTTAATCAAATTACGATTAGAAAAAATTATTATCCAACTACAGATGGTAAACAAGAAGATGCAATTATCATGGCTTTGACATTAGCCTTATAAAACAGAGGAATATAAGAATGCAAAACCATACTGCACTACTATTTGTTAATGGGGAGCCGCCAAAGCACTACCCTAAAACTAGCGATAACTATTGCTGTATAGCGGCAACTGACGGGGCCTATCATAATTATTTATCATCGACCTCAATCATTCCCGATTATATTATTGGGGATTTAGATAGTTTTAACGGTGATAAAAATACGCCAAACACCACTCAAGTGATTCATACGCCGGATCAAAATAAAACTGACTTTGAAAAAGCGATGCTATTTTTAGCCAATAAAGGAATAAAACGCTTTATTGTGTATGGAGCCTGCGGTCATGCTAGCGATCATTTTTTAGGTAACTTATCGGTTGCAAAACAATATCATCAACAATTTGATATCATTTTTTATGATAATTTTTGCCATTTCTTTTTTGCTCAACACCAGCAAGTTCTCACCGGTATAAAAAATCGAATTATCTCATTGATGCCTTTTCCAAAAGTAATAAATTTATCTATTGAAGGTGTTCAATATCCGCTAACTAATGCAACGTTGAAGTTAGGTGAGTTAACAAGTTTACGAAATAAGGCAATCAGTGATTTAGTAAAAATATCATTTAAAAATGGTACGTTACTTATCTTCATTGAAGATTTACATACAGATGATTGACAAAATTATTTACATTACTTTACAATACTTTGCACTCATTGGCAGAAGAATTATTTTAAAAGGATCCTCTCCATGCTTATAAAGAAACTTTCTATTTTTATTTGCACTTCATTACTTTCTTGCATGGTTTTTGCACAAAATGCTGCAAAAGAGAATTATACAGATGAAATAATTGATTCATTTATGCAATGCGACAGTCAATTTTTTGAACAGTTAGCTAAGAATAAAAAATATTTTAGCCAGTATGCCGACTTAGATTCCTTTGAAAATATTGCCTATATTCCCGTTAAATCAATGGAATATGATAATAACAATACAACGATGTTGAAAAAACCAATTAACTATAAAGGATTAACTATAGTTGGTTATCAAAACATCTTTATTCCCACAACATTATCTGGCAAATTTTATTATTGGGGATTTATCTTTAATAATAATTTAGATGAAGTTAAAAATAATTTAAAAAACCTCAACTGGTTACCTTATAATAATGAAGTCTATATCGCTAATCCTAAAATTTATGATCAAAAAAATAAAGCCGCTCTTTGGCAGGATAACCCATACTCCATTGATATGGTTATTCCACGACTTTGGACAGTTGAAAAATCACTCTATTTAGAAAATATTGCCAATAATCAGAGCCGAATAGCCTGTTCTATTCAAGGCGATATAGAAAAAGATATTCTTTATTTAATTCGCCCAGATATGAAACCATTAGAAGCTGAAATTGAAGCTAAACGTCAAGAAAAAATTAAAGCTTATAAGCTAAAAAAACAAAAAGAGAATGAAGAAAATCTGAAGTCTCAACAAAAGAAGGACATTAGCAATACATCAACAGAAAATAAATTAAAAGGCGGGGATAAGATTTAAATGAAAAAATTATATTTATTATTGATTCTGTCTTCTTTTTCTGCGTTTGGTAATAGTGTCGATACTAAAATAGCACCAATCAATGATACTGTTGACGAAAAAACAACAACAGAAGTAAATAAAATTTTAAATAATGAACGCGTTGGCCAGCAATTTATTTCAATAAGTAAATCTAAAGAAGACAAATCGACTGGTTATTCATTCATTGATAAAACATCTATTATCCTCCACCCTTACAACAAACGAATTCGAGTATTTTCGCAAATTGTCAACTATGTACCAGCAATCGAACAAGATAATAGTGATGGTAATAAAATTTCATATCGCTCATTAGTCATTGAACAATTTGCAAATTGTGACAAAATGGAAATGGCTAAGGGAAATATACAGTTATTTGCAAATTACTTTGGCGAAGGTGATTTAATTGGTACTAATGATACTCCAAACCGCTGGGTCGCAATGACAAATAATGACGATGAACTACGCCGATTACTCATTGTAGCCTGCTCTTTACCTATAACTGAATAAATACGGATAACTGTTTAACTGCCACTTGATTGTGGCAGGTTAATAGGGTTTATGTTAAAATCTTTCCATTGTCTATTTAGATTATTTTTCTATGAATATAACCGAATTTCATGCTATTACCGATCAACTTTATAATCAGATCGAGCTTTATTTAGATAAATTTGCTGACGAACAAAACATAGATATTGACTACGAAACTAATGGCAATGTTATTACTATCAGTTTTCCTAATCACAGTAAAATTATTGTCAATACTCAAGAGCCGCTTTTCCAAATTTGGTTAGCTACAGCTAAGCAAGGATACCATTTCGATTATGTCAATAAGCAATGGATTTGTAATCGTACAGATCAATCTTTTGATAAGATTTTTACCGAATCAGTTCAAGAACAAGCAGCGTTGTAAAGAGTAATTCAACAAGGATAAATATTGCATTTTTTCCTTGTTGAATCAGAACGTTCAAACTTTTTATAGTAATGTAAGATTTGCCAGTTTAACCACCAGCCATTTAATGCCTTCATTAATAAAAGCAATCTGTACGCGTCGATGATCGCCTTCACCATCTAAATTAATGATTGTACCTTCACCAAATCGTTGATGTTTAACTTTGCGACCTAATACATAACCATCATTTTCACGTTGCTTTTTGAGATAAGACTTTTTACGTTCATGATAAAATTGTGCATCATGACTTGAATCATCAGATTTAAATTCTGATGAAGTCATCATACCTCGATAACTTACCTCATTAAGGTTTTCAACCGGTAATTCACTCAAAAAACGTGATGGTAAGTTACGTTCTTCGCGTCCATAAAGTCGTCTTAATTCACATAATGTTAACGTTAAATGTTTTCGAGCTCGAGTAATACCGACGTATGCCAAACGGCGCTCTTCTTCCATTTTATCATTATCTTTAATAGAGCGTTGTGCTGGGAATATACCTTCTTCTAAACCCACGATAAACACATTATCAAACTCCAGACCTTTTGCAGCGTGGAGTGTCATTAGTTGAACAGAATCTTGCTCTTTAATCACATCACGGCTTTCCAGTGAGGTAAAAGCTAAAAATGACTCTAATACTGTTAGTGTTTTACCGGTTTGACTATCTTCAATTACGGTATTTTCATTGATTTTAAAAAACTGTTCTGCTGCCGATACCAGCTCTTCAAGGTTTTCTAATCTTGATTGACCTTTTATTCCGGGCTCTTGCTCATACATTTGCTGTAAACCAGATAAACGAATTATGACATCGAGCTGTTTATAAAAAGGTAACAAACCGACTTCATCATAGATTGAATCCATCAATTGTAAAAAGCGACTCAGCCCAGAACGCTGACGTTCAGTTAACGAATTACTTTGGATTAACATTAAGCAAGCATCCCATAATGAAAGACTATGCTGCTTAGCTGTTAGCCTAACTTTATCAAGCGTGACATTGCCGATACCTCTTGTAGGGGTATTTATTGTGGTTTCAAAAGCCATATCATTATTATGATCATGCAATAATCGTAAATAAGCTAAAGCTAATTTAACTTCTTGCCGCTCATAAAAGCGAATAGAACCATAAATTTGGTAAGGCACACCTGATTGCAATAACGTATCTTCAAAAATACGTGATTGCACATTATTTCGATATAAAATGGCACAACTCGCATAGTTTTCACCATTTTCATGGTGTTTTTTTATTTGACCAACCACAAATCGGGCTTCATCAATGTCATTAAAACCAACATAAAGCGAGATTTTTTCGCCATCACCACTATCTGTCCATAAATTTTTACCGAGTCTATTTTGATTTTTGGCGATTAATATATTGGCTGCATCTAAAATATTATTTGTTGAACGGTAATTTTGCTCTAAGCGGATAATGTCAGAATCCGGATAATCACGAATAAATAATTGTAAATTGTCAGCATTAGCGCCTCGCCAGCTATAGATAGATTGATCGTCATCACCAACAATCATAACATTGGCAGTATGACCCGCTAGTTTTTGCACTAATCGATATTGAATCAGATTGGTATCTTGAAATTCATCAATCAAAATATTTGAAAAACGGTGATGACAATAATTTAATACATCACTATTTTGACAAAGTAATTCGTAAACTCTTAAAATTAATTCCGAGAAATCAACATATCCTACTCTATCACAAATAGCTTGATAATCGCGATAGATGGTTTGCCACATGACCTGTTTAGGATCTTCAGGAACCATATCATTAGCACGAAAACCTTTTTCTTTTTGGCTTGATATAAATGCGACGCACTCTTTTGCCGACCACTGTTTTTCATCAATTTTCAATTCTCGAAAAATTCGTTTGATAAGCCGAATTTGATCTTCAGAGTCAATGAGTTGAAAATTCGATGGCAACTTAGCTTGCTCGGCAAACATGCGTAATAATCGGTGCGTTAATCCATGAAAGGTACCAATCCACATACCACTAAAGTACCCTTCGCCAACTAATGCTTCAATACGCTCTTGCATTTCTGCTGCAGCTTTATTGGTAAAAGTAACGGCAAAAATTGAATTAGAAGGGTATTGTTTTTCCATGCAGAGCCAAGCAATACGATGAACCAAAACCCGAGTTTTACCACTTCCCGCACCTGCTAGAACAACGGTATATTGGTTATCAGTAGTCACTGCATTTTTTTGTTCGGTATTTAGGTCGTCTAATAATGATTGTCTAATTTCCATTATAAATTAACCCATTTTGATAATACAAACCGGTAACCGGCATCAATTTTATATACATTATTCATTCTTTCATTATTTTTTAGATGTCGTATGTAGACGATAAGCAAATAGGATAAAAGATAGGTTTTAAATCACAATAACTTATAATTACTGTCAGCTTTACTGTCTATTTATACAGACTTTGCGAGAATTATATCAGATTCTCTAATTCAGGCAATTGTGTTATCTCAATATGAGGTAAACATCTTGCATCTGGAAGCTGCAAAATATCTTGATCAAAAATATTTAGCCAACAGCCTAAAAAACCATTATTAATCGCACCATTAACATCAGTCATTAAATTATCACCAACATGTAAGATATTACCTACAGGTAGCGCTAGCTTATCAGCCGCTAAATTGAAAATTTCAGGAAAAGGCTTAGAACGACCATTTGCACCACCACGAAGGGAAAATTGAAAATAGTCACCTAAACCGATTTTGTTAATGTCAACGTTTCCATTAGTAATGACAGCTAAAGGAAATTTCGTTGCTAACAAAGCTAATAAAGTATGCGTATATTGAGGAACGTGCATTGTATGGCGCCAAAAATTGAACGTTGTCATTGCATCATCAACTATCTGTGCAATCTTATCGGTTGCAATTTTAGCTTTGATACAAAGTGATTTAATTGTCTCAATACGCCAAATAATCACATCGTGATAGATTTTAGGGTTGGCTAATAGAACAGCATTTTTTTCAAAATGAAAATCAGCTAAAGTCACATCCTGTAATTGAGGACAAATATGCAGAGTTTTTATCATTTCTTGTTCAGATTTTTCAACAATTGTACTATTGTCATACAGTGTATCGTCAAGATCGAAAGTAATGGCTTTAATAGAATTAATTGAACGGTAAAAATGCATTATTTACTTCCTCTTTTCGCTCTGGGGTGGGCAGAATCATAAACTTCTGCCAAATGTGAAAAATCCAAATGCGTATAAACTTGTGTTGTTGACAAATCAGCGTGACCGAGCAATTCTTGTACAGCCCTTAAATCACCACTTGATTCTAACATATGAGTAGCAAATGAGTGACGTAATTTATGAGGGTGCACATGCACGCTTAAACCTTGCTTAACCCCCCATTGTGCAAATCGTTTTTCTACGTTGCGTGGCGATATGCGTTTACCCAGTTTAGAAATGAACAGGGCATCATCTTGCGGTTCTAAAAAATCACGCATAGATAGCCAATGCTTGATCCATTTTATCGACTCTCGACCTAATGGCAATTTACGCTCTTTGCTGCCCTTTCCCATCACTTTTATTTCACCATCATTTAAATTTAACTGTCGGCAATTAAGATTAACCAGTTCAGACAGCCGTAAACCAGAACCATACATAAGCTCAAGCATGGCTCTATCTCGTACCGACAACGGATCGTTGTATTCTATATCCAATAGTTGATTAATCTCATCAATATCAATATTTTTAGGCAAATGTTGCCCTACTTTAGGATTTAAAACACCACGTGCGGGATTGGCGACAATAAGTTCATTTTTTACCATCCAATCACAAAAACTTCGTAAGGCAGATAATCTTAAAGATAAGCTTCTAGCCTGTAAACCTGTGCGTTTACTCCGGCTAATTAATAATCTTACTGCAGATGAATCTAAATTTTGCCACTTAATCAGTTCGATTTCTTGCGCTAATGAAATAAGTGCATAAAGTTGACGTTTATAATTAATTTGAGTATTTAAACTAAGTTGCTTCTCTGATTTAATATAATTTAAAAACTGTTCGACTGGCTGAGTTAATAAATCGACATTTTTTTGAGATGAAAGATTCATAATCTGCCTTATTTTTTTCGCATGACCCATTTTTCAATTAATATTGGTAATATTAGACTAATTCTTTCTAATAACAATGTTCCTTGCTCAGCTTGATAATGATGAGGATCGGCACTGGTAAACATGAGCAATCCTAAATCGCCAAATTGACCTAATAACGATAAAGCAACTGAACCGACATAACCATGTTCTGGCAAAAGAAAATCTAGCTCAGTAGTATTTAAAGTGCCCAAATACTGATGACTATATTGCAAATGCCTAACTCTTATAAAATCAAAACGTAGGCAATTTAATGCATAGTGATGATGAATAGAAGGTGCATTAAGTAACCATTTATCATCAAAAAGATATAAATAAGCACCGCTAAGACCTAAAGATTTTGCCCAACTTTTTAATATATTATCTAAATCATTTAGATCGTTTGCTTTAATTAATTGTCCTTGCAAATCCATAAATTGATTAAAAAGCAATTCATTATTACTAGCATATTCCATTAATAAAGTAATTTCGGACTCTAGCTGACCAATTTTGTTACGTTGCCTTGCCATTTGCCATTCAGGTAATGAAACCCCACCTCGTATAGGATGAGGGATCTGCATGCTTTGGAGATGATTAGCATTACGAATAAAAAAATCGGGGTTATCCATCAAATATTGACTGACTATTTCATCATTCAAATTAGGCTTGTCGGCAACTCGCCTTGTATATTTTGCTTTATGAGCGCGTGTTATTTTAGCAACCATGCTTAATCTCTGTTATCACTTATTTATGATATTTGTGTAAATAAAACTCAAAGAGAATCACTGCATCCATTTAAACTATCAAGTTATTTAATGACGAATTTATGACTACAAAACGACTAATCTTATAGTTATATCGCAATAAATCCATCATAGACATGGGTTGCTGGCCCTGTCATATAAAGTGGTTGATTCATTCCCTGCCATTCAATTAAAAGCTTACCACCAGGTAAGTTTACATTGACTTTATTATTTAATAATCCCTGATTAATGCCAACCGCAACAGCTGCGCAAGCACCAGTTCCACAAGCTTGTGTTTCGCCAACGCCACGCTCAAATACACGTAAATCAATATTGTTGCGATTAATGATATGCATAAATCCAACATTTGCCCGTTCAGGAAAACGTTCATGTTGTTCTAATAGCGGTCCAAGTGTTGCCACTTCAGCTGTGACAATATTATCGACTTGCAGTACACAATGGGGATTTCCCATTGAAGCCACGCCACATAATACGGTGTTCTCTTGTGCTCGAATAATATAAGTTTTTTCTTCTTTTATTGCTTTAAACGGTACTTTACTTGGTTCAAAAATAGGTTGCCCCATATTAACTCTAACGGTTTCATCATCATTAACTGTCAGTACAATATTCCCTTTTACCGTACTCACTTTTAAAACACGTTTTTTGGTTAAACCTTTTAAACGAACAAACCTAGCAAAACAGCGAGCGCCATTCCCACACTGCTGGACTTCACTTCCATCAGCATTAAAAATTCGGTAATGAAAATCAGTATCTGGAGCGTAAGGAGGCTCTACAAGCAAAAGCTGATCGAAACCAACACCAGTGTATCTATCAGCAAGGCGTTTTATCATTTCTGTTGAAAGATGAACATTTTGCGTTACCGCATCAATGACCATAAAATCATTTCCAAGTCCATGCATTTTTGAAAAGTTCATCGTCACTTACCTTCTATTAAAAACATTGTTATCTATTTACTTATTTTCACTATCCATTAAAAAGTAGTCTAGGATAATTAACAAGGTGCTGGTTAACATGTTGATTAACCATAAATAAGATTATAGGGTTTCTCCTCGCCATAAATCATCAAACGATTCACGTTGACGAATAAGTTTGTGATGTTGTTCATCGGTCAGCATAACTTCAGCTGGCCTTGGATGGCTATTATAATTTGAAGCCATGCTAAATCCATAAGCACCAGCACTACAAATAATTAACAGATCGTCTTGCTGCACTGAAAGTTCTCGCTTATATGCCAGTACATCACTCGATTCGCAAATCGGTCCAACAACATTATAGATAAAACGTTGATCGGATGGTTTCGGTTCTTTTTCTGGTAAAACTTGCATCCAAGCTTTATAAAGTGCGGGGCGAATCAAATCATTCATCCCAGCATCAACAATAGCAAAATGATTTTCATCTTGGTGTTTGGTATATTCAACTTTTGTAATCAATAACCCACTATTAGCAACAATTGAACGCCCAGGCTCTAATAAAAGCTCAAGATCACTGTAATTAGCTAATTTTTTCTTTAATTCGTTAACAATCAACGATGCTGAAGGCGGTTGCTCTTGATCATAACGCACGCCTAATCCACCACCTAAATCAATATGTTTAATATGAATATTTTCAGATTTAAGTTTATCTACTATCGCTAATATGCGATCAGCAGCATCAAGAAATGGCGAGATCTCAGTCAATTGTGAACCAATGTGACAATCAATGCCAACAATATGAATATGATCTAACGATGTTGCTTTACGATAAATATCTAATGCAAATTGATAGCTAATACCAAATTTATTTTCACGCAAACCTGTTGAGATATAAGGGTGAGTTTTAGCATCAACATCGGGATTAATTCTAAAAGAGATGTTTGCAATTTTATTTAATTTTTTGGCCACATCATTAATGCGATAAAGCTCGGCTTCGGATTCAACATTAAAACATTTGATGCCAACTTCAAGCGCACGTTCGATTTCACTAATGGATTTTGCTACCCCTGAAAAAACAATTTTTTTAGGATCAGCTCCCGCTATCAGTGTGCGTTCTAACTCGCCTTGCGATACAATATCAAACCCTGCACCTAATTTAACTAGCAAGTTCAAAACAGCAAGTGAACTATTGGCTTTTACCGCATAACAGACTAAATGTTTTCTATCTGTCAACTCCTTTTGGTAATCCAAAAACTGCTGAGTGATATATTCAGCAGAATAGACATAAAGTGGCGTACCGTATTGCTTTGCGAGTTCTGAAATTGCGACCTTACCGGCTAGTAACTGACCTTTTTCGTAATGTAAAAAATCCATTATTAATTCCCTTAAACTGTTTGATTAAGCGGATGAGTGTTAATTGAAGCATTTGATTTTTCTGCTGGCATATAAAGTGGCCCTTTTAACCCACAGCCCAATAACGTTAATATGACGAGCACTAAGGAGAGTAATTTTATAGATGATTTCATACCAAGTTCACAATTTTTTCATTTTTGTAATAGATACTATATTACACGATAGCCCTATTCGTGCAAAGCATAAATAAACATAACCTTATTTAAGGTATTAATCTTTACTTAACAAAAAACAAACTACAAAGTGTAGCCAAAAATTATCATTAAGGGGAAAGGAATAAATCAATATAACCAAGCGATTTAATCAATGACTTTTTTGAAATAAAAGTGCGCAACTTGATTTTGTTGATAAAGTTTTATTTTAATTTATTAAGTTAATTAAAAATATGACAAGATTAATTCTTTTAACCAGTTGAGTTCTCAAGTTACAAGGGTAATAATATCAAGCATTGATATATTTTTGACGATCAGGTAGCCAGCACGCTATAAGTTGCTCAGCCATCTGTGGAGAGTTTTGTAGTAAAGGCAAAGAAGCTTTCTGTATTTCACTAATTAAATGTTGATCACGAATTAAATCTACCACTTTAAAATTTGCCATACCCATTTGCCGAGTTCCTAAAATCTCGCCACTACCACGAATTTCTAGATCTTTTTGCGCAATCACAAAACCATCATTACTTTCACGCATCACCTTCATACGAGCTTGTGCAACCTTACTTAACGGCGCTTGGTACATCAATACGCAATGAGATACGGCACTTCCACGCCCAACTCGACCACGTAATTGATGCAATTGGGCAAGCCCTAGCCGTTCAGCATTTTCAATAATCATTAAACTGGCATTGGGTACATCTACACCAACTTCAATAACGGTTGTCGCAACTAAAAGCTGAGTTTTACCAGCTTTAAAGTTTTGCATAACCGATTGCTTTTCATCGGATTTCATTTTGCCATGAACCAGTGCTATTGATAAATGTGGTAGTTTTTCACGTAATTCTTCAACTAACATTTCGGCAGCTTGTGCATCAAGCGTTTCAGATTCTTCCACTAATGTACACACCCAATAAACTTGACGATTATCCAAACAGGCTTGATTCACCTTTTCAATTATTTCTTCACGTCGAGAATTAGGGATAACAACGGTTGTAATCGGCGTACGCCCAGGGGGTAATTCATCAATCACTGATACATCCAAGTCGGCATAAACAGTCATGGCTAACGTTCTTGGAATTGGCGTAGCAGTCATGATCAGTTGATGAGGATAAATTTGCTCTTTAATACCTTTTTGCCAAAGCGTCAGGCGTTGATTTACGCCAAAGCGATGTTGTTCATCAATAATCACTAGACCCAACTTGGCAAACTCCACTTTATCCACAAATACGGCATGCGTACCTATTAACATGGTGATGTCGCCGTCTTTGATACGTTCATACCGATCTTTTTTATTTTTTGCCGTTAAACGACCTGATAACCAATCAACGCTAATACCAAGCGGCTCGAACCATTGCTTAAAATTGTTATAATGTTGTTCAGCTAATATTTCAGTTGGCGCCATTAAAACGACTTGTTGATTATTTTCTATCGCATTTAATGCCGCTAAAGCAGCAACTAAAGTCTTTCCCGAACCGACATCACCTTGAATTAAACGCATCATTGGAATAGATTTTGCCATGTCTTGATAAATATCTTTTACAACACGTTGCTGGGCATTTGTCGGTTTAAAGGGTAATGAGGCCAAAAACGGCTCAATATAGTGTTGATTTACCTGCATAGCATAAGCTTGTTGCTTTTGATTATCCGTTTTTAAGGTGAGCATACTTAAATGATAAGCAAGTAACTCTTCAAAAATAAATCGCTTAATAGCTGGGTGATCACCATTAGATAATTGAGCAATATCAGTATCAATAGGTGGATTATGAATAATATTCAATGAATCAAAAGCTGACAAAAATTGATTCGCTAGTGGTTCAGGTAAAATTTCTTCAGGTGGATTGCGCTTTAGTAATAACAATGCTGCTTGAATCAATTTACGAATCACATTTTGCGTTAAGCCATAAGTCGTGGGATAAATCGGCGTATATCTTTCTTGGGTTGGATCGGCAATTAATGCATTATCTTCTCGATTCGCTCTGACTTTATATTGTGGATGGATAATTTCACGATAACTTTTTCCATTTTTTATTTCGCCATAAGCACTCACCCATTTGCCGATAGCTAAACTGGCTTTCATACCTGCATTAAAATGCATAAATCGCAATATAGCGATTCCAGAATCATCTTGAATATGACAAACTAGCATTTGTTTACGCCGAAAAATCACTTCCGTTTTAATGATACAACCTTCGATAGTGGTATATTCACCAATGCTACTGCTACCAATTGCACAACAAGAGGTGCGATCTTCGTATCGCAAAGGAAAGTGTAATAATAAATCCTGAATGGTTTGAATGCCGAGTGTGTGAAATTTTTTTTCTAAACTTTCACCAATACCGGCTAATTTAATTAACGGAATATGGTTTAAAAAACGGTTAGCCATAATAACTAATTGACATTGCGAGTCACACTCACCACATCTTGCTGTAGCGATAATTTACGCATCAGTTCATTAAGTTGTTGAACATTTTTTACTTCAATTTGTAGAATAATCGTATAAATTTGTCGATCTTTTTCTTCAGTATTCAACCATTGAAGATGAGCTTGTTCATCATTAATGATAGACAAGACATGACCTAACGAGCCTTGATTATTGAGAATATCAACCCAAATTTCAGCAACAAAGAGCTGTTCAATATTCGGTGCCCACTTTAATGGAATATATTTTTCAGGATTATTTTGATATCCGGTAATATTACGACAAGATTCGTGGTGTACAGTTAATCCTTTTTCTGGACTAACATGCCCAATAATTGGATCATTTGGAATAGGATGGCAACATTTTGAAAATGTTACTAGTACACCTTCACTACCTGTGATGACTAATGTCTTATTCGCCTCTGAGTGATTATTTAGTAATGCTTTATGTTCCAAGCCTTTAACAATAAAGTGACTCATCACATTACCTAAACCAATTTCAGCCAGTACATCATCAAAAGTCGGTAATTTTGTTAATTCAACAATTCTGGCAATCTGTTTTTGCGAAAGCTCATCAATGCCGCCGGTTTTAATTAAAGAGAGATTAAGCAAACGTCGACCTAATTCGATAGCATCTTCACGCTTTAACGTTTTTAAAGCTTGGCGGATACGAGATCGTGCTTTCGCACTAACAACAAAATTTAACCAATTCGCATTAGGACGACCTTCAGGAGAAGTAATAATTTCAACCGTTTGTCCATTACTTAATGGCTGAGAAAGCGGGAATGGTTTACGATCTACAATCGCACCAATGCATTGATAACCAATATCGGAATGAACAGCATAGGCTAAATCAACTGCTGTTGAACCTTCGGGTAATTGGACAATACGACCTTTAGGGGTAAAGACATAGATTTCTTTAGGAAAAAGATCGGATTTAACATTTTCTATAAATTCAAAAGAATTGCCCACACTTTGTTGTAATTCTAATAAACTTTGCATCCAGCGTTGAGCTTTAATTTGAGTAGTGGTGTGGTTGAGCTCATCATTTTCGTTATACACCCAATGGGCAGCGACCCCCATTTCGGCCATTTGATCCATATCCTCAGTGCGTATTTGCACTTCAACGGGAGTACCATGCGGACCTATTAATGACGAGTGTAAAGATTGATAGCCATTTGCTTTTGGAATAGCTATATAGTCTTTAAAACGGTTAAGTCTTGGTTTATATAAATTATGTACCAAACCAAGTGCACGGTAGCAAGCATCAACATCTTTAACCACAATCCGAAAGATATAAATATCCATAATAGAGTGAAAGTGTTGTTCACGCATTTGCATTTTTTGATAAATGACATAGATATTCTTTTCAAGTCCCTCAACTTCAGCTTCGATATTAGCTTCAGCCAAACGCCCTCTAATCTCTGATAAGATTTGTTGGATTAATTCTTTTCGAGTACCTCGCGCTGCTTTCACAACTTTTTCTAACACTTTCGCTCTATTGGGATGCATAGCAGTAAAACCTAGAATTTCCAGCTCGGTTTTAATGTGATGGATTCCCAATCGATGTGCTAATGGCGCATAAATTTCTAATGTCTCTTTGGCAATTCGTCTGCGTTTGTCAGGTCTTAATGCACCTAATGTGCGCATGTTATGAGTACGATCGGCAAGTTTAATCAATATAACTCGCACATCTTCGGTCATGGCTAACACCATTTTGCGAAAATTTTCAGCTTGCGCTTCTTGCCTGTTACGAAATTTTAGCTTATCAAGTTTGGAAACACCTTCAACTAAAATAGCGACATGCTTGCCAAATTCTTTAGTTATATCTTGAAAGGTGACGGGGGTATCTTCGATGGTATCATGCAAAAGTGCGGCAATGATGGTTTCATAATCAAGCCGCATATCCGCTAAAATCGTTGCGACGGCAACTGGGTGAGTAATATACGGTTCACCACTACATCTGAATTGCCCTTCATGCGCTTTTTGAGCAAAAAAGTAAGCTTCTTGAATCACTTCAACTTGTTTAGCTGGAAGATAAGATGCAACAATCTCTTTTAAGCTGTCAAAATATTGCATAGGCAATTCTCAGAAAAACTTATTCGTACGAGGGAGTATTTTCGAGAAGAATCGATTCATGAAGTGCAGAACGAACCTCAGCCTCTTCATCTTGTAAAGCCTGAAAATCAGCACTATCAAGAATTTGTTTATTGACAAGACCATCTTCGATTTCACGTAATGCTACAACGGTTTCCTTGTCGTTTTCTTCCGGAACTAATGGCGACTTATTTTCAACTTGTAATTGGCGAGCACGTCTTGCTGCAACTAAAACCAGATCAAAGCGATTACCAATTTTTTCTACTGCATCTTGAACAGTTACACGAGCCATTTTTACCTCTAATTTGTTTTACTAAATTACCTAATGTGAAAGATCGCTTATTGTACTTAATTTTATGGGGAATTGTCCATATATATATTATTTCACTATGTAAAATAACCAACCTTATCGCCAATGCCAAATAACATTAGGCGATAACTTCTAACCAAACGTTTGGCCCAATTATTGGCATATTTAGTAAGTAACGCCGTAAAGCATCTAAAGCAATCGCGCAAAAAATTTTGCGCTCAGTTTGTCGATTTTGCATACGACCCGTATATTTTAAATTATATTGCCAAACCTGTTTTGACGTTGCAATTAATAGCGTAAATTCGCTATTTTTTTCACGGAAATTAACCAGTCCAAGCACAATATCTGCATGATTATGATTTAAGATCTGTAAACAATACGATTTTGGATCTTCAAGTAACAACGGTAAAATTTCTGATTTGACTAAAGGCGCAGCCGATTCAAATAATTGTGAGCCAATAACCCCCGCCGATTGCTGTTCAATAACGGCGATAGTCTGATTTTTGTCAAGTAATAATCTAGAAACCAGTTGAGCTAAACCAAACGCATCTTGTTGGCTTAACACACCTTCAAATAAAAAATTGCTAGAAACAATAACTTTAATTTTAGACCATAATTCATCCATTTTATCTTTTTGAGACTCTGGTCCTGTTAGTTTTAATTCAATAATTGGCATTGCTGCACGATAGCCAATCATAATATCTTCTGGAAGATCAATTTTAGCTTCAATTTCTGTAGCGAGATCGCTTTCAGTTCGCCCCATCGTCGTTAATCGGTAACACAATTTTTTATCGATTGTTGGCAAGCGCTCTATAATGTCGAGTAATATAGAGTCTTGTACCATTTCTTTAAATTCTGATGGTACCCCGGGTGTAAAAAATAGCAAACAGTTGTTGATTTCCATTTTAAATCCACAAGCCGTGCCGATCGGGTTATCAATTAAAGAGGCACTTTCAGGCAACATTGCTTGCTTAATATTACTTGAAGGCATGGTTTTACCACGACGGCTAAAATAATGTTCAATTTTAAGTAGCCAATCATGGTTTAATGTCAGTGATTCATTGTTAGCTTTAGCAGCAGCTTCTGCGGTTAAATCATCGCTTGTTGGTCCTAAACCACCATTGATAATAATAATGTCATTAACTAAGCTACGCTGCTTGAATGTATGAATCAATTGTTCTAAATTATCACCAACGGTATATCTTGATGTGATCGTAATACCTTCTTCAAATAGCAATTGCGACAACCATGTAGCATTAGTATCGATTATTTGACCATATAACACTTCGTCACCGGTGCTAATCATCTCTATTTTAGGTATTTTGCTAATTTGATTCATAATATTCCTTAATATGCTAGTTAATGATTATAAGATGGTTTTATTATTAATGATTTAAATCATCTTCATTATTTTCCATGTGCTCTTTACTTTGCACTAGTCGAACTGAAAAATAGAGATCATAAGCAAATTCAATATACTGTTCATCTAACTTAATATTCATCTGTTTAAACCAGTTTTTTAATGTTTTTCGTCGACCCGATAGTATCAAAATCACATTTCTGACTTTTAACGATTTCACCAGCTCTTCAATACCCGACAAAACACTAACATCTTTATAAGTAAAACATGGAATAGCATCGACAATGACATAACTTATCGGTTGCTGTGCTTCGTCAATATAACTGATAATTCTGCGCTTAAAATAGGCAATGTTAAAGTAAGTAAGTGGAGAGTTAAATCGATAAATAATGGTATTATCTAAAGGTTTAACGTCTTTGCCTAAAGAATGAATGCGTCCACTTTCATCAACTCCAAGTAATTGATCTTTAGGTCTAAATACTCGTCTTAAAAATAAGAATAAACCTAATAACACCGCTAGCGCCATACCGGGAATAATACCAATGACTAACACCGAAACTAGGGTGGTTAAACTTAAATAAAACGCATCACGATCAAATTTAAAAAAGCGAATAATAGTCTGAAAGTTAATTAGCGAAATTGAAGAATAAATTAAAATCACCCCTAATACACAGGTTGGAATATATTTTAATGGGGATAATAAAAACAAAACAACAAAACCAATAATGATAGCTGCAATAATCGAAACCAACTGGGTTTTGCCGCCATTAGCATCATTAACCGCAGTTCGCGATGAAGTGCCACTAACCACAAATCCTTGTGATAATCCAGCCACAATATTTGCCATACCTAAGGCTTTAAATTCAACATCAGCATTAGTTTCATAGTTATTTTTTGAAGCAAAACTTCGTACTGTTATCATCATACTGACAAAACAAATAATCGCTATATTCAGTGATGGCACAACTAAATCACGCATCAAGCCTTTATCAAAATCAAGCCATGATTCAACGGGGATAAAATCACCAGTCACTGTGCCAATAATACGAATATTGTGAGATTCAAAATTAAATAACCAAGAAAAAAAAGTCATCACAACCACGGCAAAAAGCGGTGCGGGATAACGTGGTTTTATTTTTTTCAAGCCGATCAATATCACCAAAGTAAACAGTGAAATTAATGCTGTGAAGATATGAATTTGTGGAATTTTAAACGGTAAATAGACAACGCGTTCAATTAAGTAAGAGTAATCATAAGAGAACCCTAATGTCTTGGCGAGCTGATCCACCATTATGGTGATAGAAATGCCATTGAGTAAACCAATTAATATCGGTTGACTAAGCAAATCAGCCAGCGCACCTAAGTGCAATTTGCCGGCGATGATACACCATATTCCAATCATAATTGTTAATATAACAACCAGCTGCCAACGCAAAATAGGATCATTTGATGCCAGTGGTAAAACTACTGCGGCAACTACCGCACATGTTGCAGTATCAGGACCAACAATAAGTTGTCTGGAAGAGCCAAAAAGTGCATAAACAATCAACGGTAATATTGTTGAATATAATCCAGCAATTGCTCCAACACCAGTGAGTTCTGCATAAGCAATTGAGACGGGTAAAGAAACAGCTGCAACTGATAAACCCGCTTTGAGATCAAAACTAAAGTAATCACGCCTATAGTGTAATAAATTTTTTAACCCTGGCATCCATAATGCAATTTTTTGCATTAGTGCGCTGTTTGTCACGCTTCCCATATATGTCTTTTATTTCCCTGCTATACTCATATTATCAATCAATATCGATCCACATTGAATATTGGTTCTTGTTTCAATATCATTACCAATTGCTACAATATTTTGATACATATCCTTAAGATTTCCAGCAATGGTAAATTCATTAATTGGATACTGTATTTGACCATTTTCAACCCAAAATCCAGTTGCGCCTCGAGAATAATCGCCAGTAATATTGTTGACACCTTGACCCATCAATGACGTAACTACAACACCTTTATCTAATTTAGCCAACATAGCATTGAAATCACTGCGAGGCTGGCTAGAAGATACTAACCAGTTATGAATTCCGCCTGCGTGACCCGTCGATTTTAAACCTAATTTTCGGGCTGAATAATTCCCGAGTAAATAAGTTTGCAATACGCCTTGCTCAATAATATTACGTTTGACCGTTTGAGTTCCCTCACTATCAAAAGGAGAAGAGCCGACACCTTTTAGAATATGAGGATCTTCAAAAATAGTTAACCATGAAGGAAACACTGATTTACCAATACTATCTAACAAAAATGAGGATTTACGATAAATTGCTCCCCCACTAATTGCACCAACTAAATGACCAATTAAGCCAACCGCTACCTCTGGACAAAAAAGAACTGGCGCTTGCATTGTAGCTATCTGCCTGGCGCCTAAATGTGCAATAGTTCGTTGTGCAGATTGTTCGCCTACCCATGAAGGAGATCTTAGTTCACTAATATCACGTGACGAAGTATAGGCGTAATTACGCTCCATTTGACCATTTTGTTCAGCAATAACTGAACAAGAAAGAGAATGCGAACTCGCACAATAGCCTTGTAACATTCCCAAACTATTGCCATACATGTAAATACCATAACGACTGCTAAAATAGCCACCATCACTACTTTTTATTTTTGGATTAGCGAGTGCCACTTCTTCTGCTTGCTTTGCTTGTTCAATAGCTCGATCAACATTCAGATCACTCGGGTAAAAAAGATCTAAATCAGGCGCATTAAATGCCATTAAAGAACGATCACCTAATCCAGAGTAAGGATCAGGCGAAGTGTATTGCATAATATTAACCGCCATATCAATAGTTTGCTCAATAGCCTTAGGGGATAAATCATTAGTAGAAGCGCTCCCCTTTCGCTGATTTTGATAAACAGTAATAGCTAAAGCACCATCACTGTTAAATTCGACCGTTTCAGGTTCACCTAAACGGGTACTGACATTAATACCAGTTGACTGATTAATTGACACCGCAACTGAATCAACACGCGATTTTGCCTTAGCAATTGTATCAGCCACTATAGCCGACAAATTTGCTTTTTGATCTTTTGCCTCTTTTTTAATTTGTTCAATACTCATTTTATTATTTTCTACAATTCTGCTAGTGATACGTTATAATAAGCCAGAAATGCATTTTAGTTAACAAAAGAAATTATATGAATCAAAATCAAAAGACAACCGAAGAAGCAAACTTTAATGTCGATGATATCGAAGATGAAATTATCTACGTTAGTAAAAGTGAAATAAAAAGAGATGCTGAAGAACTTAAAAAACTCGGTATTGAACTCGTTAATTTAAGTAAAAATGAACTTGCTAAAATCCCCCTTGATGAAGATTTACTGTATGCCATCGAATTGGCTCAAAAAATCAAAAAAGAGGGTTACAGAAGACAAATTCAATATATTGGTAAATTACTCAGAAATCGGGATATCGAGCCAATAACACTTGCCCTAGATAAACTCAAAAACCGCCATAATCAACAAGTAGCGATGTTTCATAAACTTGAAATGTTACGCGATGAACTGATTGAAACCGGCGATGCTGAAATGATTATGGACTTATATCCAAATGCTGACAGGCAGCAGCTACGTACTTTTGCTCGTATGGCTAAAAAAGAGTTAGCGTCGAACAAGCCTCCGAAAACAGCCAGACAGATTTTTCAATATCTAAAAGAATTGAGCGACACGGAATAACTTTTATAATGTGTGCTTAAGACTTGTCACTAAACAATATTATTAACAAATAAATAATAGAGGATACAAAAATGGGACTTTTAAATGTACCAGCAGGTAAAGAATTACCAGATGATATTTATGTTGTAATTGAAATTCCAGCGAATGCTTCACCAATTAAATACGAAGTTGATAAAGATACGGGTGCTGTATTTGTCGACCGCTTCATGGCAACAGCAATGTTTTACCCATGTAATTATGGTTATATCAACCATACACTATCTTTAGATGGTGATCCTGTTGATGTATTAGTCCCAACGCCTTACCCTTTACAACCGGGTGCCGTTATTCGTTGTCGCCCAGTTGGCGTTCTAAAAATGACAGATGAGTCAGGTGTTGATGCAAAATTAGTTGCGGTACCACACACCAAACTAACAAAAGAGTATGATCATATAAAAGATGTTGACGATTTACCTGAACTACTCAAGTCACAAATTAAACACTTTTTTGAACAATACAAAGCGTTAGAAAAAGGTAAATGGGTTAAAGTTGACGGTTGGGAAAATGTCGATTCTGCTCGTAAAGAGATTTTAGAATCTTTTGAAAGAGCAAAGAAAAAATAAAATTACTGTTAATTTCACAATTTGATGTAAAAAAGTAACCGTTAAACCAGAGCTATGAAATTTTTTTCTCATACTCTGGTTTTTTTTGTAAATTACACTTTCGAAATAATTATAAAATTTTTAAGATTTAATAATTTGTTTTAGATCAAATTACATTTATTTAACTAAAAATTTATAAAAAACTGCACTCTAACATGAAAAAATTGTCATTAATATCTTGCTTTCGATTATAATTTGTGCGGTAATAGTAACAGACTTATAACAAAGCTATTCATTATGAAAACGATTAACTTTTTAATGTAAATTTATTTATATTTTTTAGTCATGAATTACATAATCTATACTAAGTTTAAGTCTATGCGAGCCGTAAAGGCAAATTATTAATTATTGTTAGGATGTCTAGTAAATGAATAAGAAAACAGGCCAAGTCAAATGGTTTAACGAGAGTAAAGGTTTTGGTTTTATTACCCCTACCGATGGAAGCAAAGACGTCTTTGTCCATTTCTCAGCTATTTCCGGTGACGGATTCAAAACTTTAGCTGAAGGACAACAAGTTGAATTTGCAATCCAAGATAGCCCTCGCGGACCAGCTGCAGCTGATGTTGTCGTTATTTAATAACTAATTAATTCGTTAATTAGTCTAAGTAAAAAGCCCATTTGCGAAAATGGGCTTTTTTATTTGCCGCGTAATCATCATTATTGATTATTTTAATTACAAAAAAGGCAACCATAAGGTTGCCTTTCTAATATGACACAAAGATGACTTATTTTTTAGAAACAACAGCAATTAAGTCTAATACTTTGTTTGAATAACCAACTTCATTATCATACCAAGAAACAAGTTTAACAAAAGTATCACTTAATTGAATACCTGCTTTAGCATCGAATACTGAAGTACAAACTTCACCTAAGAAGTCAGTTGAAACTACATCATCTTCTGTATAGCCAAGCACACCCTTCATTGGGCCTTCAGCAGCAGCTTTGATTGCTTTACAGATATCTTCGTATTTAGCAGGTTTTGCTAAACGCGCAGTTAAATCAACAACAGAAACGTCTGGAGTTGGAACACGGAAAGCCATACCTGTTAATTTACCATTTAATTCAGGAATAACTTTACCTACAGCTTTAGCAGCACCAGTTGAAGATGGAATGATGTTTTGTGCAGCACCACGACCACCACGCCAATCTTTGTGAGATGGGCCATCAACAGTTTTTTGAGTTGCTGTTGTTGCGTGAACAGTTGTCATTAACGCTTCAACAATACCGAAGTTATCATTAACAACTTTCGCTAAAGGTGCTAAACAGTTAGTTGTACATGATGCATTAGATACGATATCTTGACCTGCATAATCTTTATCGTTAACACCCATTACAAACATAGGAGTACTATCTTTAGATGGACCAGTTAATACGACTTTTTTAGCTCCTGCTTGGATATGTTTACGCGCAGTTTCGTCAGTTAAGAATAAACCAGTTGCTTCAGCAACAACATCAACACCCACTTCATTCCATTTTAAGTTTGCTGGATCTTTTTCAGCAGTAACACGGATTGTTTTACCATTAACGATTAGTTTTCCATCTTTAACTTCAACTTTACCATCAAAACGTCCATGAGTTGAATCATATTTAAGCATATAAGCCATATATTCAACATCTAATAAATCATTGATTGCAACGATTTCAATGTCAGAACGTTTTTGAGCAGCACGGAAAACAATACGACCAATACGGCCAAAACCATTAATACCTACTTTGATTGTCATAACAATTACCTTCTTTTGTGTTAAACGATAAAAATAACTGCAAGTAAACTATCAAATTTTAATAGGTTATTCAAGATCATTAAGCACAATAAGGCACGATTTAATTAAATTGTTTATTAACCAATTTTTGGATATCACTAATCATAAATAAAATCAAAAGTGTGTAACAAAAAAGTCATTTTTTTGCTTTATGACAACGCCAATAGAAAAAAGTAAAACATAAAATTCTTTAACCTCTTAAAATAAATACTCCGATAAATCCTAATATTTCGCTATAATAAATCAATGTTGAATAAATAATGAGCTAATTTAGTAAGAATTAATACGATGACCGAACAAGAAAACTTTACTGAACACACACCAATGATGCGGCAGTACCTCAGACTAAAAGCGGAAAATCCCGACATTCTACTGTTTTATCGTATGGGCGATTTTTATGAGATGTTTTATGATGATGCCAAACGAGCTTCGCAATTACTTGATATATCGTTAACTAAACGTGGTTCTTCTAATGGCGAGCCGATTCCGATGGCCGGCGTACCGTATCATGCAGTTGAGAGCTATTTAGCAAAGTTAATTTCTCTTGGTGAATCGGTTGCGATTTGTGAACAAGTCGGGGATCCGGCAACCAGTAAAGGCCCTGTCGAGCGCAAAATTGTTCGTATTGTAACACCTGGTACGGTCAGTGATGAATTATTATTAGAAGATCGTAAAGATAATTTATTAGCATCAATATGGCAATCAAAAAACCACTATGGTTATGCCACGCTCGATATAAGTTCTGGGCGGTTTTTTATTTTTGAAACAGATAGTTACGAATCAATACAAGCTGAATTACAACGCACCAATCCAGTTGAACTTCTTTATCCGGAAGAGTTTCAATCCATGTCATTAATTGAAAATCGTCACGGGCTAAGACGTCGTCCATTGTGGGATTTTGATCTTGAAACCGCCAAACAGCAGCTTAACTTGCAATTTGGTACCAATGATTTAGTTGGATTTGGGGTGGAAGATTGTATTTATGCACTTAGTGCAGCTGGCTGTTTACTGCAATATGTGAAAGATACACAGCGCACCGCGCTACCGCATATTCGTTCAATCATCAAACAATCAGCTTTCGACTTTGTGGTACTCGATGCGGCAACGCGGCGCAACCTAGAAATCACTGAAAATTTATCGGGTGGCACACAAAATACAGTGGCTGAAATTTTAGATAAAACCCAAACCCCAATGGGTAGCCGCATGTTAAAACGCTGGTTACATGCGCCAATTCGTGACATAAACTTATTACAACACCGTCAACAAGCAATCAGTGAATTACAAGATCATATTGATGATATTCAGCCATTATTAAAACTCATTGGCGACCTTGAGCGTATTTTAGCGCGGCTTGCACTGCGAACAGCTCGCCCACGCGATTTTGCCCGTTTGCGTGATGCTTATAACTTACTGCCACAAATGCAACAGTTATTAAGCCAAATGAATACGCCAGCTTTAATTGCTTTGCGAGCTAAAATCAATCAATTTGATCACATTGCATCTATTTTAACGCGAGCAATTGTCCAAACGCCACCTGTCATTATTCGTGATGGAGGCGTCATTGCCAGCGGTTACAATGCCGAACTTGACGAACTACGCAATCTTGCAGATGGTGCAACAAATTATCTGGAACAACTGGAAATTCGTGAGCGTGAAACTTTAGGTATCGACACACTAAAAGTCGGGTTTAATGCTGTACATGGTTACTATATTCAAATTAGTCGGGGACAAAGCCATTTAGCACCAATTCATTATACCCGACGCCAAACGCTTAAAAATGTTGAACGTTACATCATTCCAGAGCTTAAAGAGTATGAGGATAAAGTCCTCACCTCAAAAGGTCGTGCACTAGCACTTGAAAAACAGTTATATGATCAATTGTTTGATTTACTTATGCCACAGCTTGCCGAAATGCAACTCAGTGCCGATGCTATCGCTGAACTTGATGTCTTAACGAATTTAGCTGAACGCGCTTTAACACTTAATTATCAATGCCCTACATTTTCTGAAAAAGCAGGTATTGAAATTATCAATGGTCGCCATATCGTTATTGAACAAGTATTGCAAACGCCATTTATTGCTAACTCATTACGGCTTTCACCTGATAGAAGATTGCTCATTATCACCGGCCCTAATATGGGTGGTAAAAGCACGTATATGCGCCAAGCTGCATTAATTGTCTTACTGAGCTACATAGGTAGTTTTGTGCCAGCATCCAAAACCATTATTGGACCGGTTGATCGCATCTTTACCCGCATTGGTGCATCGGATGATTTAGCGTCGGGTCGTTCAACTTTCATGGTCGAAATGACTGAAACCGCTAACATAATGCATAATGCCACTGAACAAAGCCTTGTGCTAATGGACGAGATTGGACGTGGTACCTCAACTTATGACGGATTATCCTTAGCTTGGGCATGTGCTGAAAACTTAGCAAACCAAATCAAAGCGATGACACTTTTTGCTACCCATTACTTTGAGTTAACGCAATTGCCTGAACATATGCAAGGCGTTTATAACATTCATTTTGATGCCATTGAACATGACAACACCGTTGCCTTTATCCATGAAGTATCTGAAGGTGCGGCCAGTAAAAGTTTTGGTATTGCAGTAGCGGGATTAGCTGGCGTACCGAAGCAAGTATTAAAACGCGCCAAACAAAAACTAAAAGAGCTTGAAGTCATTTCGAAACAAGCGGCAAACAGTCATGTGGACCAATCACAGCTTAGTTTTGTGACAGAAAGTGAACCATCTGAACTTGAACAAGCGCTCAAACAGATCGACCCTGATGCTTTATCACCAAAACAAGCATTAGAGATGTTGTATCAATTAAAGAAAATGCTTTAACAATGGCGCTCTTAAATTAAAAAGGGCTGCGCGCCCTTTTTATTATCTAGCTATTTGTTTAAATAGTTTTACTTATCACAGAATATAAAATAATTATTATCTGTTTGATCAACCATCATATTGATAATCTCACCTTGCCATACTACTAGGTTAAAGCGACTAAAGTTGATCATTGTGCATTAAATTATCTCCATCTAAGCTTTGCCAGCTTATATCAGCTGGCAATTGCTAAGATTGGATTACTTCCAATATTTTTTCTTAGAAGTTTTACCAATACCAGGATTGAGGCTATTGGTCGGATCAAGCTCTTGATAGAATTTTTTCAAATCGGCATTAGCATGATACAGGTGACCAACATTGTGCTCTGCTGGATATTGTGCTCCACGCTGATCAAGTAAAGCTAAAATTTGTTCTTTCACTTTATCACAATCGGTGCCTTTTTTAGCAATATAGTCTTGATGAAAGACATAACAGAAAAAATGCCCATAATACATTTTATAGATAAAGTTTTGATCAATGTCTTCTGGCAAAGTTTCAAACCAATCTGTATCATTACGGCGTAAAGCAATATCTAACGCTACAATGTTTTCCACTGTTTTACTATGGACATTTCGATAAGATGTCGCTGCACCTGCCGCTGCAAATCGATGTAACATTGCTGCTTCAGCCTCTTTTGCATTACACAAAAAATAACTTCCGTTTTTATTTTGGAAATACGATTTCAAAAATGCTTCAGCTTCGGCTATCCCATCATCTGCCATTTTTAAAATCAAATGATGTTCATAGCGATCACGGTAGTCTCGAATGGTTTTCGGTAAGTGATTAGGTAAAAATTTAGCAACAAAAATTGAAAAACGATCAGAAAAGTTTTTCGGAAAGAATGGAATTTTACCTGTAACGCGATCAACAAAGTTTTTAAAAGCAAAAAGGCGAGGTATGGTATCAGTACCTAATTTTTGGATAGCTAAAAAAGTTGGTTTGCCATAAACCGCAGCAATATCAAATGCGACTCGATGCATATATTCGCCTGATACAGGTAATGTTTTAAACTGACTTAAAATATGACGACGAATATCATTTAACTCATTAATGTCATTAGTACCTATATAAAATACTTCTGATTTTTTCTCTAATGGAAATGTATCAAGACGCACGGCAAAAACCATTAAGCGACCAGCACTTCCCGAAGCTTCATAATGGCGAGCTGGATCGGCATTAAAACGTGCAGGTGTATCAGCATCAACTTCACGAACATGATCGCAATAATGATGATCATGACCTAATCCCGCATTACGATTAATATCCTTTTCAGTATAGGTATGATTTTCTAGATTTCGTAAAATGGTTTCTGGCTCATCACCCAGTTCAATGCCCAAGTGGTTAACAAGATGCAATTGACCTTGTGCATCCAATTGTGCAAACACAGCCATTTGGGTATAAGCAGGACCACGTTGAATCAGGGAACCACCAGAATTATTACAGACCCCTCCCATAACAGATGCACCGATACATGATGAGCCAATAACTGAATGAGGTCCTCGATTATATTTTTTTAACTCTTTTTCCAAACGGAATAATGTACTTCCGGGTAAACAAACAACCTGCTCACCATTTTCAATAACTTGAATACCTTCTAAACGGCGAGTGCTCACAATTACAACCGGTCTATCATAATCATTGCCATCTGGGGTTGATCCACCTGTTAAGCCAGTATTGGCTGATTGCGTAATAACAATAACATCAGCGGCAACACATGCTTTTAATATTTGCCATTGCTCAACTAATGTGCCAGGTAATACAACCGCTAATGCATCACCTTCACCAAAACGAATACCTTGACGATAAGGCAAAGTCCGATTAGGGTTTGTTAACGTATATTTCTTGCCAACAATAGTTTGTAGTTGTTCAATTAATGCTGTTTTTTCATTTCCGTTCATTTTATCTTCCCTACCTATATTTAGTTTAACTTTGAATTAATCGCAATTATTTTATAATTACTAAATCGTATAGAAAAGATACATAATGTGCTATTTAATCAGCACTTTTAAGATATTTATTTAGCTCAATGAATATTAAAATTTTTTTATAATTAATTTTTCATATTAAGGA
>NZ_LZGO01000031.1:0-647 GCF_001690235.1 Gilliamella sp. wkB292 | reverse complement strand
ATTAGTTAGAATGCAACATTACTCTATGCCCACCAGATTACTTGATCTAACATCAAATCCATTAATAGCTCTCTATTTCGCTTGTAAATCTAGTATTGAAATAGACAAAAGAATTGGTGAAGTAATTCTATTTTTTATAGATAACGAATATATTAAATATTATGACTCTGATACAGCGAGTTGTATTGCAAATTTAGCAAGACTATCTCACATTGAAAAAGAAGCAATTAATTTTAATAGAGAAAAAGAACGTTTTAATCAACAACCAAGTATAAAGAAACTATTACATTTTATTAAAGAAGAAAAACCATTTTTTGAACCCAGAATTGATAAATATGATTTAAAAAATGTTATTTGTATTAAAGGAATAAAAAATAATATTAGAATATCTTCTCAATCAGGTGTTTTTCTTTTATTCGGCTTAAATGCTACTTTAAATGAAAGAGGTAACGAACATATAAAAATTCAAAGAATAAAAATTCATAATCGGAAAAAAATTTTACAAGAATTAGATTTAATCAATATTAATGAAAGTACGGTTTTTCCCGATATCGAAAGCTCCGCGAGATACATATCTTATAAGAATAGTTCAAATAACAGATATCCAAATTAAAAATATCAAGCCACAAAGTAAAGATTATCGTGTT